>NCBE01000114.1 GCA_002255565.1 Actinobacteria bacterium 21-73-9 | reverse complement strand
CATCTCCCCCGTGCGGAAGTCCACGTGGGTGAGCATCACGAGGGCGACGTCGCCGTCGAGGTGCTCGGCGAGCCGCGAGCGGTCGATCGCCCTCACGCTCACTGGACGCCCCGCCCGCTCGGCCATCGCGCGCACGATGTAGAGGTCGCTGTGGAAGTTGGCGGCGTCGGTGAGCACGACGTGACGGTCCGGCCGCAGCTCGAGGGCCCCGCCGATGAGCTTGGCCAGCAGCACGGTCAGCGTGTCGGCGACGAGCACCTCGTGGGGGCGAGCCCCGATGAGGGGCGCGAGGCGCCCCCCGAGGCGCAGGGGCTGGTCCATCCATCCCCGGTTCCACCCCCGCACGAGCTCCGTGGACCACTCCCGGTCCAGCACCTCGCGGACCCGGGCGGCCGCCGGCTCGCACACGGGCCCGAGGGAGTTCCCATCGAGGTAGATCTCCCCCTCGTTGAGCCGGAACTCGCCGCGCAGCGCGGCCTGCGGGTCGGCCCGGTCGAGGGCCTCGCACTCCTCACGGTTCCTCATAGCACGCTCCTCACGTCCCACAGCGCCGGGTAGAGGCGCTGACCGATCGTCGTCTCAAGGTAGGCCAGGCCGGCGCTCCCGCCGGTGCCGGGCCGTCGACCGATCTCGCGTCCCGCCATGAGCAGGTGGCGGTACCGCCAGGTCGCGAGGTTCTCGTCGTGGTCGACGAGCCGTTCGACCACCGCGTGCAGCGTGGCCCGCTCGGGTTCGAGTGCTCGTGGTAGAGGTCCCCCAGACGCTCGAGGACGTCGCCGGGCCCGAGGATCGCCTCGAGGCTCACGAGGAACCCGGTCCACACGTTGGGCTCGCCCGCGACTCCGGCGAGCCACGCCCGCTGGCGGTCGTCGAAGAACGTGAAGTCGAGCGAGCGCGGGTCGCCCGCGCCCGAGAGGAACTCGATGGCGCGAAACTGGAAGGACTGGAAGCCCGACGCCGGATTCAGGGGGTCCCGGAAGCGCATGAACTCCTCGGGCGACATCGTCTGGAGGACCGCGAGGTGGCCCAGCAGCAGCCGACCCACGTCCACCGTGCGCGCGAGCGGCGCCACCGCCCGCCACGGCTCGCTCCCGTGCAGACGGGTCGCCGCCCGTCGGAGCTCGTCGAGCATCACCTTGAACCAGAGCTCGTAGGCCTGGTGGACGACGATGAAGAGCAGTTCGTCGTCGGCGTCGGCGGTGAGGGGCGCCCGGAGGGTCAGGAGGTCGTCGATCCTCAGGTACGTCGAGTAGTCGGTCGCGGCCACGGGGACCAACCCTACGCCCCCGCTAGGAGCGCGTGAGGGGCTTATAGCGCAGCCGGTGGGGCTGGTCGGCCTCGGCGCCCAGGCGCTTGTGACGGTCGTCCTCGTAGTCCGAGAAGTTCCCCTCGAACCAACGCACCACGGCGTCGCCCTCGAAGGCCAGCACGTGGGTCGCGACCCGGTCGAGGAACCACCGGTCGTGGCTGATCACGACGGCGCAGCCCGGGAACGCCAGCAGGCCGTCCTCGAGCGCGCGCAGCGTGTCGACGTCGAGGTCGTTCGTGGGCTCGTCGAGCAACAGCACGTTTCCACCGCTACGCAGCACCTTGGCCAACTGGACGCGGTTGCGCTCTCCTCCCGAGATTTCCCCGACCCTCTTCTGCTGATCCGACCCCTTGAACCCGAAGCTCGCCACGTAAGCGCGCGCGTGGATCTCGCGCGAGCCCACGACGATCCTCTCCGCTCCCCCGGCGATCTCGTCGAAGACGGTGTGGCCGGGGTCGAGCGACTCGCGCGACTGGTCGACGTAGGCGAATCGAACGGTCGGGCCGACCTCGAAGGAGCCGCGGTCGGGTGCCTCGAGGCCGACCATCATCTTGAACAGGGTCGTCTTGCCGGCGCCGTTGGCGCCGATGACCCCGACGATCCCTCCCGGAGGCAAGAGGAAGTCCAGGTCCTCGAGGAGCAGACGGTCACCGTAGCCCTTGGCGACCTGGTGCGCGTTGACCACGAGGTCACCGAGACGCGGTCCCGGCGGAATCGAGATTTCGAGCACGTCGGGGCGCCGGTCGGCCGACTCGGACTCGGCGACCAGCTCGTTGAAGGCGTTGACGCGCGCCTGGCCCTTGGAGTGACGGGCCCGGGGCGAGAGGCGGATCCACTCGAGCTCGCGCTGGAGCGAGGCCTGACGGGCCCGGTCGACCCGCTCTTCGGCCTCGAGGCGGTCCTGCTTCTGCTCGAGCCACGACGAGTAGTTGCCGTGCCAGGGGATCCCGTGGCCCCGGTCGAGCTCGAGGATCCACTCGGCGACGTTGTCCAGGAAGTAGCGGTCGTGGGTGACGGCCACGACGGTCCCGGCGTACTCCTGGAGGGTCCGTTCGAGCCACGCCACCGATTCGGCGTCGAGGTGGTTGGTCGGCTCATCGAGGAGCAAGAGGTCGGGCCTGGCCAGCAGGAGCCGACAGAGCGCGACCCGACGGCGCTCGCCACCCGAGAGCGTCGCGACGTCGGCGTCGGGAGGCGGGAGGCGCAGCGCGTCCATCGCGATCTCGAGGGTCCGCTCGAGGTCCCACGCGCCGAGGGCGTCGATGCGGGTCTGGAGCCCGGCCTGCTCCTCGAGCAGGGCGTCGACGTCGGCGTCGGGGTCGGCGAAGGCCGCGCACACCTCGTTGAAGCGCGCGAGCAGGTCGCGCTGCTCGGCCACCCCGTCGGACACGTTGCCCACGACGTCCTTCGCGGCGTCGAGCTGGGGCTCCTGGGACAGTAAGCCGACGCTGAAGCCCGGGGTCAGGCGAGCCTCGCCGGAGAAGCCGTCGTCGAGGCCGGCCATGATGCGCAACAGCGACGACTTGCCCGAGCCGTTCGAGCCGATGACGCCGATCTTGGCCCCCGGGTAGAACGACAGGTTGATCCCCCGCAGGACCTCGCGATCGGGCGGGTAGAACCGACGAAGGTCCCGCATGGTGTAGATGAACTGGGCTGGCACCCCACCAGTCTGTCCGACGTCACGCGTGCCCCGAGCGGCACGGGGCGTGACGGGTGCCCCGTACACTCGGGCGGTGCCCACGACGACCCTCGCCCGGACCCGTCACGCCCCGGACTGGCTGATCCTCTCCATCGCGTGCATCGCGCAGTTCATGGTGGTGCTCGACGTGTCGATCGTGAACGTGGCCCTGCCCCGGATGAGCCACGACCTCCACTTCACGATCACGAGCGCCCAATGGGTCGTGAACGCCTACGTCCTCACCTTCGCCGGCTTCTTGCTCCTCGGGGGGCGCGCGGCCGACTACTTCGGCCGGCGCCACGTGTACCTGGCGGGCATCGCCCTGTTCACGTTGGCGAGCGTCGGCGCCGGCTTCGCCGCCTCCGGGACCCAGATGGTCGCCGTGCGGGCGATCCAGGGGATCGGCGGAGCGATCGTGTCCCCGGCGACGCTCACCATCATCGTCACGACCTTCCACGGGCCGCGTCTCCCCCGGGCGATCGGGGTCTGGAGCGCGGTGGCCGGCGCCGGTGGGGCCGTCGGCGGGCTCCTCGGGGGGATCCTCACGGGGCTCGTCTCGTGGCGCTGGGTCTTCTTTATCAACGTGCCCCTGGGCATCGTGGCGGGGATCGCGGCCACGATGTACCTGCGCGAGATGCGCAACAAGGACGCCACCGCGAAGCTCGACGTGACCGGCGCCGTCCTCGTGACGGGGGGGCTCGCGGCCGTGATCTACGCCGTGGTCAACACGACCACCCACCCCTGGGGCTCGAGCGCGATCCTCGACTGGCTCGTCGGTGGGCTGTTCGTGCTCGTCGCCTTCGCCTTCTGGGAGGCACGGGTCGCCTCGCATCCCCTGATGCCCTTCAGAATCTTCCGGTCGCGGCCGCTGTCGACGGCCAACGGCGTGATGATGCTGGTGGGTGGCGCGTTCTTCTCCATGTGGTACTTCCTCACCTTCTACTTCCAGTTCATCTTGGGCTACGGCCCCGTGCGGGCCGGCTTCGCCTTCATGCCCATGGCCGTGGGCATCATCGCCGGCGCCCAGATCTCGTCGCGGCTGATCGCGAGAGTCGGGGTGCGCCCCCTCCTCGTCGTGGGCAGCCTCCTCGCGACGGTCGGCTTCTACTGGCTGTCGTTCATCCACACCACCAGCGGCTTCTGGTCCGACGTCGCCCTCCCGTCGTTCGGCTGCGCCTTCGCCATGGGCGTCCTCTTCTCCCCCCTCGCAACCGCCGCGACCGCCGGGGTGGACCGGGCCGACGCGGGCCTCGCGTCCGGGGTCCTCAACACCGCGCGCCAGGTCGGGGGCTCGATCGCCCTGGCGGCCCTCGGCACGGTGGCGGCCGACCGGAGGGCTGCCCTCGTGCGCGGCGGCACCGTGACGCGCGACGCGGCCCTGGTCAGCGGCTACGACCGCGTCTTCCTGGTCTCGGCCGTCCTCACCCTGGCCGCCTTCGCCGTCAGCCTCGCCCTGCCCCGGCACGTCGGACGACACCACCACTGAGGCCGGGCCCAGCCCCCCGGGGCGGCGGGCTAGTGTCGCGGACGGCGGATAGGCATATCGGCCCGCTCGTCGCCCGGTCGGGGGCGCGAGTCGCTCGGCGGCCTTCACGGCGATGGCCGCGCGTCAGACATGGGGAGACATACATGCGGAGGATCAATCGGCTCGGCGCACTGCTCGGAGCCGGCGCCCTCGTCCTGGGAACGGTGACGATCGGGATCGCCACGACGGCGTCGATCGCCGCGGCCGCGGGCAAGTTCAAGGCCTGCGTCGTGACCGACACCGGTGGAATCAACGACCACTCGTTCAACGCCTCGGCGTGGGCCGGTCTGCAGGACGCGGCCAAGAAGGACAAGAACATCTCGGCGTCGTACCTGTCGTCGACCTCGTCGGCGTCGTACGCGCCCAACATCAACAAGTTCATCTCACAGGGCTGCGGCATCATCGTGACCGTCGGGTTCTTGATGGACGGGGCCACGGCGACCGCGGCCGACGCCCACCCGACCCAGAAGTTCGCCATCGTCGACGACGTGCCGAAGGCGCCCAAGTCGAAGGACCTCCTCGCCCTGACCTACGACACCAACCAGGACGCGTTCCTCGGTGGCTACGTGGCCGCGGCCATGAGCAAGACGGGCGTGGTCGCCACCTACGGTGGCGCCGACATCCCGCCGGTGACCATCTACATGGACGGCTTCGTCGCGGGCGTGCGCTACTACGACCAGCACATGCACAAGCACGTCAAGGTCCTGGGCTGGACCCCGTCCAAGGGCAACCGCGCCAAGGGCCAGTTCAACGGCAAGGGGACCTTCGTGGGCAACTTCACCGACCAGACGGCCGGCAAGACCATCACCTCGGGCTTCTTCGCCGACGGCGCGGACATCGTCTTCCCGGTGGCCGGCGGGGTGGGCCTCGGCTCGGTCGCGGCTCGATCATGTGGGTCGACTCCGACGGCTGCTTCGCCGAGAAGTCGGACTGCTCGTACTTCCTCGGCTCGGTGACCAAGGGCGTCACGACCTCGGTGGAGGACGCGGTCCTGGCCGCGGCCAAGGGCACCTTCAAGTCCGGTGACTACGTCGGCACCCTCGCCAACGGCGGCGCCCAGTTCTACTTCGACTCCCCGACGGTTCCCGCGTCGCTCAAGGCCACCGTCAAGACGTTGACCGCGGGCATCGAGAAGGGCACGATCTCGGTCGACCCGACCAAGTACCCGGCCGGCTGAACCCGGTCTCACGACGAAGGCCCGGGCCATCGGCCCGGGCCTTCGTCGTGAGTACTATGACCTTCCATGCGTCTCGAACTTCGAGGCATCACCAAGAAGTTCGGCTCGCTCACCGCGAACGACCACATTGCTGGTCCCGGTGTTCTCGGTGGCCGAGAACGTCGTGCTGGGCTTCGAGCCCACGCGGTCGCTTGATCGCCTGGACTACGCGCGGGCCCGCGAGGACATCCGCACCGTGTCCCGGGAGTTCGGGCTCGAGGTCGACCCGGACGCGACCGTGGAGAGCCTCCCGATCGGGCTCCAGCAGCGCGTCGAGATCATCAAGGCCCTGGGCCACGACGCCCAGCTGTTGATCCTGGACGAGCCCACCGCCGTGCTCACCCCCCAAGAGGCCGACGCCCTCATGGCGATCATGCGCTCACTGGCCGCCTCGGGCAAGTCCATCCTCTTCATCTCCCACAAGCTGAAGGAGGTCCGCCTGGTCTCCGACGTCATCACGGTCATCCGCGCGGGGAAGGTCATCGGCTCGGTCCCGCCCACGGCGTCACAGAACGAGCTGGCCGCGATGATGGTCGGTCGGGAGGTGTCGCTCGTCGTGGAGAAGTCCGTGGCGGTCCCCACCGAGCCCGTCCTCGAGGTCCGCGACCTGGTGGTGCGTGACGACCGAGGCCTCGCGGTCGTCGACGGGGTCTCGCTCGAGGTGCGCGCCGGGGAGATTGTGGCACTCGCCGGGGTCCAGGGCAACGGCCAGACCGAGCTCGTCGAGGCCATCACCGGGCTGCGTCACGTCGAGTCGGGGTCGGTGACCCTCGCCGGGCGCGACATCACGAACCGCTCGCCGCGCGAGATCCTCGACGCCGGGCTCGGCCACATCCCCGAGGACCGCCAGCGCGACGGCGTCGTGCTGTCGATGTCGGTCGCCGACAACATGGTCTCGTGAGCTCGCTCTCGGGCGGCAACCAGCAGAAGGTCATCGTCGCGCGCGAGCTCTCCCGGCCCCTCGAGGCCCTGGTCGCCTCCCAGCCGACCCGCGGGCTGGACGTGGGCTCCATCGAGTACGTCCACCGCGAGATCGTGCGCGTGCGCGACGAGGGCCACGCCGTCATCATCGTCTCGTCCGAACTCGATGAGGTCATGGCCCTGGGCGACCGCGTCGCCGTCATGTTCCAGGGGCGCATCACCGGTGTCGTGGACCCCTCGACCTCGCGCGAGGACGTCGGGCTCCTCATGGCGGGCTCGACCCCCTCGGGGAGTCGGTGATGTCGAGGGTCCGCAGCCTCTGGGACCGCTACCGCAGCGCCAGCCCGGTCACCATCGCGCTGCTCGCCCTCGTCCTGGGCCTCGTGGTCGGGGCGGTGATCATCATCGCCACGACCCCGGCGGTCCTCAACGCCTGGCGGGGCGCCTTCCACTCCTGGGGCGCACCCGGCCACGCCCTCAAGGTGACCGTCGACAACGTCGGGGCCGCCTACCGCTCGATCTTCACGGGGTCCATCGTCGACCCGCCCCAGTTCTGGCACTCGGTGACGACCGGACGGGACTGGACGGCGTCGCTCACGCCGCTCTCGGAGACCCTCACCTACGCCATCCCCCTCGTCATCGCCAGCATCGCGGTCGGCATCACCTTCCAGACGGGCCTGTTCAACATCGGGGCGAACGGCCAGGCCATCCTGGGCGGCGTCGCCGGCGTGGCCGTGGCGACCCTGGTCCACCTCCCGACCGTCGTCCACCTCCCCCTGACGCTCCTGGCGGGAATCGCCGGAGGCGTCGTCGGCGGGGCCATCCCGGGGCTCCTCAAGGCGTACACCGGCGCCCACGAGGTCATCGTGACCCTGATGTTCAACTACGTCGCGTCCTACTTCATGCTCTTCTGCCTGCTCTCCACGCCGCTGCAACTGCCCAACCAGACCAACGCCATCTCACGCACGATGCCGGGTGGGACACAGCTGGCCCCACTCTTCGGCACCGCCTCGGGCCTGCGGGTGAACTACGGGATCGTGGTCGCCCTGGCGGCGACCGTCTTCGCGCTCTGGCTGCTCGACCGCTCCTCGATCGGCTTCGAGTTCCGGGTGACCGGGGCCAACCCCCACGCGGCGCGGGCCTCGGGGATCAACGCCCGGCGCACGCTCGTCACGTCGTTTCTCATCTCGGGAGGTCTCGCCGGCCTCGCCGGGGTGACCTGGGTCGCGGGCACCACGCACTACATCGACCAGAACTTCCTCCAGGGCAGCGCCGGTATCGGCTTCACGGCGATCACCGTCGCACTGCTCGGGCGCAACCGCCCGATCGGCATCGTGTGGGGGTCGCTCCTGTTCGCGGCCCTCGAGGTCGGCGGGTCGAACATGCAGGCCAACACCGGCATCCCCTACGACCTCGCGACGGTGATCCAGTCGGCCATCGTCATCTTCGTGGCCACGCCGGTCCTGGTGAAGGAGATCTTCCGGCTGCGCGCCCTGCGCGCCGGGTCGGTCAAGGTCGCCACCGCGGGGTGGGGATCGTGACGGCCCTCGCCTCGGACACGCGGGCCAAGGTCCGCCAGCCCCTCGGGCGGACCCAGGCGATCGGGTGGTTCGTCGTCGTGGTGGGCCTCTTCACGGTGTTCGGGATGGGCGTGGGGACGGGCACGGCCCCGCGCTCGACGCTCACCTTCACCCCGATCGACGTCAGCCACGGCGCGCCCTGGCCCCTGGGCAACCTGACCCTGCCCACGGAGTGGACCCTCGTGCTGCTCGGCGCGGTCATCATCGCCCTGGGCGCCGAGGTGCTCGTGCGCTGCCTGACCAAGGGGGCGATGGTCCGGGTCGGGTTGATGGCCATCGTCTTTCTGCTCGCGGTCCTGGTGTGGGCGAGCCGCCAGCCCGGGCCGTCACAGGTGCCCTTCATCAACCTCACGGCCATCCTGGTCGGCAGCGCGGCCATCACGATGATCCTGATCTACGGCTCGCTCTCGGGCATCTTGTGCGAACGCGCCGGGGTCGTCAACATCGCGATCGAGGGGCAGTTCCTCGGCGGCTACCTCGTGGGCGAGATGATCGACTCGGCGACCAACAACTGGCTGCTCGCCACCCTCGGGGGCGTCGTCATCGGCGCGCTGATGGGTTGGCTCCTCGCGTTCCTCGCCATCCGCTACCTGTCGGACCAGATCATCGTGGGCGTCGTGATCGTCACGATGTTCACCGGGCTCGCGAGCTACTTCAACTCCTGGGTGCTCACCCCGTACCCCAACTTGAACAACGGCAACATCGCCGCGAACCTGGCGATCCCGGGGCTGATGAAGATCCCGATCATCGGTCCGACCTTCTTCGACGAGACCGGGTACTTCTACCTCATGATGGTGCTCGTCGGCCTGGTGAGCTTCGGCCTCTTCAAGACCCGCTGGGGCCTGCGGGTGCGGGCCGTGGGCGAGCACCCCCAGGCGGCGGCCTCGGTGGGGATCAGCGTGGAGCGGACCCGCTACGTCAACGTCGTCCTCGGGGGCGCGGTCGCCGGGGTCGGCGGGGTCGCCTTCGCCGCCATCCAGGGCCAGTTCACCCCCTCGATCACCTCGGGCTTCGGCTACATCGCGCTGGCCGCGATGATCTTCGGGCGCTGGCGGCCCTCGGGCGCGGTCGCCGCGTGCACCCTCTTCGGGGTGTCGGCCTACCTCGCCTACAACCTCCAGTCGTACCAGGTGCCCATCTCGACCGAGATCCTCTTGATGTTCCCCTACCTCATCACCATCGCGGTGAGCGCCGGGCTCGTCGGCCGGGTCCGTCCCCCGGCGGCCGACGGCATCCCCTACTCGCGCGAGTAGGGCACCGCCCCGAGCCCTGCGACGACGCGCGCCGCGGCCGCCATCGCCGCCTCCAGGGCGTCGACCAGCGCGTCGCCCGCGAGCCGAGCCGCGAGGTACGCCCCCGACGCCGCGTCCCCCGCCCCCGTCGTGTCCACCACGGTCGCGGCCCGCGCGGCCGCCCGGGCCCGCTCGTGCCCGCGCGCCGACTCGGCGCCCTCGGCGCCCCGGGTGACGAGGACCTCGCCGTAGGCGCCGGCGAGCGCCTCGAGGGCGCCGTCGGGGTCGTCGCACCCCGAGAGCGCCGCGGCCTCCTCGGCGTTGGCGAAGAGCATCGACGCCGAGCGCGTGGCCGCGGCGAAGGCCGCCCGCCCGATGGCGCGCAGGGGGGCCACCGAGCAGACGTCGACCGAGGTCGACCACCCCGCCCTCCGGGCCCAATCGAGAAGCGACGACGCGGCGTCGCGGGTCCGCTCGTCGAGGACGGTGTAGCCCGAGACGTGCAGGTGCGTCGCGTCGTCCGGCAGCGCCGCCACGACCGCGTCGGCGCTGAGCGCGCCGTTGGCCCCGCGGTCGGTGAGCATGGCCCGCTGGCCGTGCTCGTCCACGAGGGACACGACCGTCCCGGTCGTCGCGCCCGAGCGCAGCAGGTGGGCCCGCACCCCGTGGCGTGCGAGGTCGTCCTCGACGAGCCGGGACGCGTCGTCGCGGCCGGCGGGGCCCACGAAGGTCACGGTGCGCCCCGCGTCGGCCAGGGCGACGGCGAGGTTCGCCGCCGACCCGCCGCGCCCGACCACGATCTCGGCCGGGGTGTCACTGGTCGCGGCGAGCGGGGCGCGCACGCGCACCACGACGTCGAGCACCACGTCGCCGACGACCGCGACGCTCGTCACCGCCGTTCGGCCAGCGCGCTCGCGACCTCCCCCGCCAGGCCGGCGTTGGCGATCACCAGGGCTCGGTTCGCGGCCACGCTCGCGCCCCCGGTGGCCGCGGCGAAGGCGGCCAGCATCACCGGGGTGACGGCCTTGCCCGTCACCGCCTCGCGCGCGACGGCGGCCCCGGCGGCGACCAGCCCGTTGCGGTGGAGGCCCTCGTCGAGCTCGTCGGCCTCGGCGATCGGGTTCGCGAGGACCAGCCCGGTCGGGGAGACGACCCGGTGCGTCGCGAACGCCCGCGCCACCTCGGGCGCGTCGCCGAGCGACCACTCCAGGGCGAAGCCGGCGTCGCGGCGGTAGAAGCCGGGGAAGCGCTCGGTGCGATAGCCCACGACCGGCACCCCGAGCGTGTCGAGGCGCTCGAGGGTCGCCCCGACGTCGAGGATCGACTTCACCCCCGAGGCGACCACGCAGACCGGGTAGCGCGAGAGCGCCACGAGGTCGGCCGACTCGTCGTAGGTCTCGCTCGCGCCGCGGTGCACCCCGCCCAGTCCCCCGGTCGCCATGACGGCGATTCCCAGGGCCGCCGCCACGGCGATCGTGCCCGCGACGGTGGTCGCGCCGTCGCCGCCCGTCGCCACGCACACCCCGAGGTCGCGCGCCGAGAGCTTGGCGACCGCTCGGGCGGGGTCGGCGAGGTCGGCGAGCTCCTCGGGAGTCAGCCCGACGCGCACGACGCCGCCCGTGACGGCGATGGTCGCCGGCACCGCGCCGGCCGCCCGCACGGCGGCCTCGCAGGCCGCGGCGACCTCGAGGTTGACCGGGTGGGGCAGGCCGTGGGCCACGATGGTCGTCTCGAGCGCCACCACCCCGCGGCCCGCGGCCCGGGCGTCGGCCACTTCCTGCCCATGGAACGGCCCGAAATCGTGCGCGCGGAAATCCTGCCGCAGGTGGAGGCGTGGGAAGAGGCGGGAGAATTCCCGCGCGAGCTCTACCGCAAGGCCGCCGCTGTCGGCCTGCTCGGCATCGGTTTTCCCGAGGAATACGGCGGCACGCCCGCCGACGTGTTCTACCACCTGGTCGCACTCGACGAACTCACGAGCGCGGGAAGCGGCGGCACCG
>NCBE01000006.1 GCA_002255565.1 Actinobacteria bacterium 21-73-9 | reverse complement strand
CACCGGGGGCCCGAAGAGCCGGTCGCCGGCGTCACCCAGCCCCGGGGTGATGTAGCCGACGGCGTTGAGCTCCTCGTCGAGGGCCGCCGCGACGATCACGGCCTCGTGGCGGGACTGGACCAGCTCCACCCCCGGGCGCGCGGCGATGAGGCAGAGCACGGTGACCGTCCCGGCGCCACGCTCCTCGAGCATCGTGAGGACGCGGTCGAGCGAGCCGCCGGTCGCGAGCATCGGATCGCACACCACCACGTGGACGCCCTCGAGCCGGTCGGGCAGCCCGTCGAGGTAGACCTCGGGCTCGAGGGTGGCCTCGTCGCGCCGCAGGCCCACCAGGCAGAGGCGGTTGTGTGGCAACACCTCTTGCACCGCGGGGCTCATGCCCAGACCCGCGCGCAGGATCGGCACGATGACGTACTCGGTGTCGATGCGCACGGCCGGCGCACCGGCGCTGACCGGCGTGTCGACGGTCGTCGCGGTCACCGGCGCGTGGCGGAAGGCCTCGTAGGCGACGAAGCGCGAGATCTCTCCGGCGAGGCGCAAGAAGTCGGCGTTGGTCGTGCGCGCGTCGCGCAGCTGACGGACCTTGTCCGCGACGACGGGGTGGTCGACGACGAGCAGCGCGGGCACGGCTGACACACTACGTCGGGCGGGGAGCCCGCCGGGGTGGCTCGTTACACTCGAATCCGTGCCGTTTTCCCCCTCGTCTCCCGCCGCGTCGGTGAGCGAGGGGGGCGCGAACCCCCTGGGCGGCCTGCGCTCGCGCTACCCCGGCCCCCGGGCCCGGATCGCCGCCGAGCCGGGCCTGCCCTGGTGGCGGCGAGTCCTGCCGGTCATGCTCAACGGCGACGTCGACAACATCCTGTTGCGCCACGTGGGGTCCCTGCGCGACGCGGTGGTCGCGATCGTGGTGGTCGGCGTCCTCGCGGGACTCACCGGGCTCGCCTCGCGCCAGTACCTCTACCGGACGGCCTACGACGTCGAGGCCGACCTGCGCTCGCTCATCTACGAGCACCTCGCCTGGCTCTCGTTCAGCTTCTACGACCGGGTCCAGTCGGGCCAACTGATCAGCCGGGCCAACAGCGACATCCGCAGCGTGCAGATGTACTCGACCTTCGCGCCGCTCATCCTCGTCCAGTCGGGGATCGGCGTCATCGCCTTCGCCTTCATGCTGAGCATCTCGTGGCCGCTGGCGCTCATCGCCCTGGTGATCATGCCCTTCCTCTACGTGATCGGCGTGAAGATGCGTCGGGTGATGTTCCCCATCTCGTGGGTGACCCAGGCCCGGCTCGCCGACGTCGCGACGATCGTCGACGAGAACGTCAACGGCGTGCGGGTCGTCAAGGCCTTCGCCCAAGAGGGCGCCGAAGTCAATCGGCTGGCCGACGCCGCCGAACGCGTCGCCTGGGCCTACATCAAAGACGCCAATCTGCGCGCCACGTGGGCGCCCTGGGTGCAGAACCTCCCCCAGCTGGGGCTCGCGCTCGTCTTGTTCTTCGGCGGGTGGATGGTCATCCAGGGCCGCCTCGGCCTCGGCGCGATCCTCGCCTTCAACGCCTACCTCTTGATGCTCCAGGCCCCCTTCATGATGCTCGGCCAGCTCGTCATGATGGGCCAGCGCGCCAAGGCCAGCGCCGAGCGCATCTTCGAGATCCTCGACGAGCGGCCCGAGGTCGTCGAGCGTCCCGGGGCCTACGACCTGGTCGGGGCGCGCGGCGAGGTCGCCCTGCGCGGCGTCGGCTTCGCCTACGCCAACGGGGTGCGGGTGCTCGAGGGCGTGGACCTCGAGGTCTCACCCGGCGAGACGGTGGCAATCGTCGGGCGCACGGGGTCGGGCAAGTCGACGATCGCCCGTCTGCTGACGCGCTTCTACGACGTCACCGAGGGGGCCATCACCATCGACGGCCACGACGTGCGCGACCTCACGCTCGAGTCCCTGCGGCGTGAGGTGGGGGTGGTGCTCGACGAGCCCTTCCTCTTCTCGGTGTCGATCCGCGAGAACATCGCCTACGGTCGGCCCGACGCGTCCCTCGAGGAGGTGGTCGCCGCGGCGCGCGCGGCCAACGCCCACGAGTTCATCGTCCGACTCCCCGACGGCTACGACACCGTCGTCGGCGAGCGGGGCTACACCCTCTCGGGCGGGCAGCGCCAGCGCATCGCGATCGCCCGCACTCTGCTCATGAACCCGCCCGTCCTGCTCCTCGACGACGCCACGAGCGCCATCGACGTGCACGTGGAGGCGGGTATCCACGAGGCACTGAGCGGGCTGCTCGCGACGCGCACCACGCTCGTGATCGCCCACCGCGTCTCGACCATCGCGCTCGCCGACCGCGTCGTCCTGCTCGACGGCGGACGCATCGTCGCCTCCGGCACCCACCAGGCCCTGCTCGAGGGCGAGCCCCTCTACGCGGAGGTCCTGGCCCAGGCGGTCCGCGACGAGCCCGCGGACGAGGCGCGCTGATGGCCTGGGGCGGCGGCTTCGGCGGCGGGATGTTCGGCCAGAGCGCCAGCGCGGCGAGCGCGCGGGCCGGGCTGCCCTTCGGCGGGATCCCGAGCGAGCTGCGCGAGGAGGCCGAGAGGCTCCTCGCCAGCGAGCCCGCGCACGCCCCGGCCGACCTGCGCTTCACCCAGCGGCCCAGCGAGCGCGAGCGGCGTCGGCTCACCCTGCCCGGCCTCGTGTTCGCCTACCCCCGCTGGGTGGTCGGGGCCTCGCTCACGATCATCTTGAACAGCCTCGTCCTGCAGGCGGGGCCGCTGCTCACCGAGCTCGCGATCGCCAAGGGCATGGAGCCGGGCCACCACCACCTCTCGGTCGTGGCCCTGTGCGCCCTCGCCTACCTCGTGCTGGCCCTGGCGGCGGCGCTCTTGCAGCGCGCCGGGGTCAACCTCACGGGCCGGCTCTCGTCACGTGTTATGCACGACCTGCGCATCAGGGTCTTCGCCCACCTCCAGCGGCTCAGCCTCGACTTTTTCACCGAGGAGAAGGCCGGGGTCCTCATGAGCCGGATGACGAGCGACATCGAGAACCTCCAGCAGCTCCTCCAGGACGGCATCAGCCAGTTCGCCCTCCAGGGGCTCACGATGGTGGTGATCGCCGGGGTGCTCTTCGCCCTCAACGTGACCCTCGCCCTGTGGACGATCCTCGCGATCGTCCCGGTGATGTTCGTCATGACGATCTGGTACCACCACGCCTCCGAGCGCGGCTACCTGCGCAGCCGCGACCGCATCGCCCTGGTGCTCGCCGACCTCTCGGAGTCCCTCTACGGGGTCCGGGTGGTGACCGCCCACAACCGCCAGCGCCGCAACATCGTGAACCACCGCCACGTCGTGGGCGCCTACCGCGACGCCAACGTCTACACCGGCCGGGTCAACTCGCTCTACGGCCCGGCGACCACCATGATCGGCATCCTCGGCCAGGCCCTCCTGCTCGGCGTCGGGGGCACCATGGTCCTGGACCACCGGCTCGACGTGGCGGCCCTGATCGCCTTCGTCCTCTACCTCAACCGGTTCTTCGCGCCCATCCAGCTGCTCGTCCAGCAGTACACGTCCCTCCAGCAGGGCCGCTCGTCGATCATCCGCCTGCGCGAGCTCGTGGAGACCCCCCCGTCGGTCGACGAGGTGGAGGGCGCCGTCGACCTGCCCTTGATCGAGGGGCGCATCACCTTCGAGGACGTGACCTTCGGCTACGACCCCGACCGGCCGGTGCTCACCCACGTGAACCTCGAGATCGCCCCGGGCGAGTCGGTCGCCTTCGTCGGGCCCACCGGCGCCGGCAAGTCCACCCTGGCCAAGCTGGCCAACCGCTTCTACGACCCGAACGAGGGGCGGGTGCTCGTCGACGGCCGGGACCTGCGCGAGGTGACGCTGGGCTCCCTGCGCCGCCAGGTCGGGGTCGTGCCCCAAGAGCCGTTCCTCTTCGCCGGCTCGATCCGCACCAACCTGGCCTTCGGGCGGCCCGAGGCCACCGAGGCCGAGATCGACGAGGCGATCGACCTGGTCGGCCTGGGCGAGCTCGTCGGGCGACTGCCCGAGGGCCTCGACACGCCCGTGCACGAGCGGGGTCAGACGCTCTCGGCCGGCGAGCGTCAGCAGCTGGCCCTGGCCCGGGCCTTCCTCGCCCGGCCGCGCGTGCTGATCCTCGACGAGGCGACCTCCTCGCTCGACCTCCAGAGCGAGATCGTCGTGGAGCGGGCCCTCGACGCCCTGCTCGAGGGCCGCTCGGCGATCCTCATCGCCCACCGGCTCACGACCGCCCAGCGGGCCGACCGGATCGCCGTGGTCGACCACGGCGGGATCGTGGAGGTGGGCAGCCCCAAAGAGCTGGTCGCGCGCGACGGCGCCTACGCCGCGATGTACCGGGCGTGGGTCGAGGCGGGCGGGCGCGACGTGAGCCGCGAGGACGCCGGGGACCGCTAGGCGCGGACCCGCTCGGCCCACTCGGCCCGTCGGGCCTCGTAGGCGACGATCGAGGCCGCCTTCACCGGCCCGAACCCCCTCACGAGTGCGGGCGCGGCCGCGAGCTCGACGGCCCGCTCGTGGGTGTCGGGCGCGAGCGTGGCGATGAGGTCCTCGAGCGTGGCGACGTACTCGTCGCGCACGCGGCGCTCCTCGCGACGCAGCGCCGAGCGGCCGAAGGGGTCGAGGCGCGTCTCGCGCAGGCGGCGCCCCGCGCGCACGGCGCGCAGCACCCCGCGAGACCCCGGGCCCAGGGCGTGCTTCACCCCCGTCGCGCGCTGGCGCTCGGTGAGAGACAGGTGGAAGGTGGAGACGGCCCCGTCGCCGAAGGCGGCCGCGACCTCGGCCCGGGCCGCCGGCGAGAGGAGCAGCCGGGCCACCTCGTACTCGTCCTTGTAGGCCATGAGCCGAAAGAGCTGCTCGGCCACCGCGCGCGCGAACGGGCCCTCGGGGTCGCCCAGGGCGGCCTCGGCCGCGCGGGCTCGCCCGAGGAGCTCGGCGTAGCGCCGGGCGGCCCCGGCGCCCCGCGAGTCACGCAGCTCGGCCACCCGCGGCGCCACCAGGGCCTCGAGGTCGCCCCCGGGTGCGGCGCCCACGAGCCCGAGGAGCTCGTCGGGCGCCCCGGACGGGCGCGGCGCGAGCGGGACCGGGCGCTCGGCGACCACGCGCCGGCCCAGGGCGAACGCGGCGAGGTTGCGCTCGACCTCGACCCCGTTCGCCTCGATGGCCGCGCGCAGCGAGGCGGCGCCGAGCCCGAGCGCCCCGCGCTGGAAGGCCGCGCCGAGCAGGACGACGTTGGCGAAGGTGTCCTCGCCCAGGCGCGCGCGCGACAGCGCGGCGGCGTCGAGCCAGACGTTCTCGGCGCGGCGGGTGCGCGCGTCGACGCGCGCGCGCAGCTCCTCGGCCGCCACCTCCGCGAAGGCCGGGTCGGCCACCTGACGGCCCGTCGGCACCACGCTGGTCGAGACGACGGCGAGCGTGCGGGCGGGGTCGGTGACCCCGAGGTACGCGGAGGTGGCCGCGACCAGGGGGTCGCCGCCCAGGTACAGGTCGCACTCCCCCTCGCCCAGGCGCGGCGAGAGCGCCTCGTCGCCGTCGCTCAGGCGCAGGTCCGACACCACCGCCCCGCCCTTTTGGGCGATGCCGGTCTGGTCGAGCACCCGCACCGAGCGGCCCTCGAGGTGGGCGGCCCAGGCGATGACCTGGGCCACGGTCACCACGCCGGTGCCGCCGATGCCGGTGACCCGCACCGTCGTGGTGGCCCGCGAGGTCGCCGGCTCGCGGAGCCCGGCGTCGTCGGGCAGGCGAGCGCCGGCGCGGGGCCGGCCCGCCCGCACGCTCACGAGGGCCGGGCACCGTCCGGCCAGGCACGAGTAGTCGAGGTTGCACGACTCCTGGTGGATCTGGCGCTTGGTGCCGAGCGCCGTCTCGAGGGGACGCACCGACAGGCAGTTCGAGGCGACCCCGCAGTCCCCGCACCCCTCGCACACGAGGGTGTTGACGTGGACCCGGCGCTCGGGGGTCGCCGCGAGCCCGCGGCGGCGCCGGCGGCGCAGCTCGACCGCGCAGCCCTGGTCGTGCAGCAAGACGGTGACCCCGGGGACCTCGGCGAGGCGCCGCTGCGCCTCGACCAGGCGTTCGCGGGGCCACACCTCCACCCAGGGCGGCAGCGCGCGCCGGGTGCGGCGCGGGTCGTCCGAGGTCGCCATGACCCGGCTCACCCCCTCGGCGCGCAGCGACGTCGCGAGCTCGGCGAGGCTGCGCCCGCCGTTCACGGGCTGGCCCCCGGTCATGGCGACGGTGCCGTTGACGAGCAGCTTGAAGGTGATGTGCGCCCCGGCGGCCACCGCCGCGCGCACGGCCAGCGAGCCGGAGTGGGCGTAGGTCCCGTCGCCGAGGTTCTGGACGAAGTGGGTGGTGGCGACGAAGGGCGCCATCCCGTTCCACATCGCGCCCTCCCCGCCCATCTGGAAGCGGCCCACCACGTCGCCGACCCGGCGCGGGTCCATCTGGATCGCCAGGCCGTGACAGCCGCTGCCCGAGCCCACGCAGGTCCCCTCGGGAACCCGCACCGAGGTGTTGTGCGGGCAGCCCGAGCAGAAGTAGGCGCCGCGCACCACCGGCAGCGCCGCGGGCACCGGGGGCCGGCGCGCCGCCCGGTACGCCGCGGCGAGGGCGTCGTTGCGCCGGGCCACGAGGCGCGACGCGATGACCTCCGCCAGGGCGTCGACGTCGACCTCGCCGATCGCCGCCACGAGGGGGCGACCCGCTTCGTCGCGCTTGCCCAGCACCCGCGGCGCCGCGGGCTCGCCGACGAGGGCCGCCTTCACGAGCGTCTCGAGGAAGGGCCGCTTGTCCTCGACGACGAGGACCTCGTCGAGGCCCCGGGCGAAGTCGCGCACCACCCCCTCGTCCATCGGGTAGGGCATCGACACCTTGAGCAGGCGCACCCCGGCCCGGGCGAGGTCGGGTTCGCGGTAGCCGATGCGACGCAGCGCACTGAGGACGCTGAGGTGGGCCGGGCCGGCGGCGACGACGCCCAGGGTGTCGTTCGACGAGGCGTGGGTGACCCGGTTGAGCCCGTTGTCGACGCCGTAGCGCTGGGCGACCTCGAGGCGGGTGCCGTAGAGGGAGCGCTCGAGCTCGATGAGGGTCGCCCCGAGCAGCTGGGCGCTCACCCGGTGGCCGTAGGCCCCGGGCAGGTCGGGCTCGACCGGGACGACCCGGTCCGGTCCCACCTCGACGCTCTGGGTGGAGTCGGCGACCGTCGCGGGCAGGCGCAGCCCGACCCACAGTCCCGAGGCGCGCGACAGGGCGATGCCGTGGCGGCCGAGGTCGAGCACCTCCTGGGGGTCGGCCGGGGAGAGGAAGGGCAGGGCCAGGGCGAAGAGCGACGGCTCCGAGGAGGACGGGACGCTCGAGGACTTGGCCTGGGGGTCGTCGCCGACCACGACGAGGACCCCGCCCACGGGTCCGGCGCCCATGAGGTTGCCGTGGCGCAGGGCGTCCGAGGCCCGGTCCAGTCCCGGCGCCTTGCCGTACCAGAGGGCGACCACACCCTCCACGGTGCGATCGGGCCGGATCGTGGCGAGCTGGCTGCCGGCGACCGCGGTCGCCGCCAGCTCCTCGTTGAGGGCCGGCCGGTGAACCACGCGCCAGCTCGCGAGCCGCTCGCTCGAGCGCGCGAGCTCGAGGTCCAACCCGGCGAGCGGGGAGCCGGGGTAGCCGGTGACGAACCCGGCGGTGTCGAGGCCGCGGCCGGCGTCGGCGGCCGCCTGGTCGCCGAGGAGTCGCACGACGGCCTGCACCCCCGAGAGCAGGACTCGTCCCGACCCGACGCGATAGCGGTCGCCGAGGGCGGGGGCGGGGGCGGGAAGGGGCGCGGTGGGATCGCTCACGACCCGACGGTACCCACCTAGGGGCGAAGGGCCCTGGTGACCAAAGGCCCTATCGAGGTGGTCGGTCGACCCCTAGAGGAGGGTTCCCAGCTCCTCGACGAGGGCGGCGGCGCCGCGGCCCGCGGTGGGCACCGGATGGACCTGGAGGTGGGTGACCCCCGCCTCGGCGAAGGCCGCGACCCGCTCGGCCACGTAGCCGGCCGGGCCGCACAGGGTGGTGAGCTCGAGCATCTCGGCCGGGACGGCCGCCTCCGCCTCGGCCTTGCGCCCGGCGAGGTAGAGGTCCTGGATGGTGGCGGCGGCGTCGGCGAAGCCGTAGCGCACGGCCAGTTCGTTGTAAAAGTTCTTGCCCCGCGCGCCCATGCCCCCGACGTAGAGGGCGACCATCGAGCGGGCGAGCTCGCGCACCGCCGTCACCTCGGGCCCCTCCCCGATCGCGAGCAGCCCCCCGGCCGTCACCATCAGCGGCGCGAGGCCCGGGTCGCGCCGGGCCCGTCCCGCGTCGAGGGCCGCGCCCCACACCTCGCGCGCCCTCTCGGGGATGAAGAGGATGGGCATCCAGCCGTCGGCGACCTCGGCCGTGAGCGCGACGTTGCGCTCGCCCAGGGCCGCGACCCACACGGGGATGGCCGGCCGGTCGGGGTGGGCGATGATCTTGAGGGGCTTGGCGAGCCCGGTGCCGCGGCCCTCGGGCAGGGGCACGGTGTAGTGCTTGCCGGCGTGCTGGAGTGGCGTCTCGCGGCGCCACACGGCCCGGCAGATCTCGACGATCTCGCGGGTCCGCCCAAGGGGGTCGTCGTAGGGGACGCCGTGGAAACCCTCGATGACCTGGGGGCCCGAGGCCCCGAGGCCGAGGTGGAACCGGCCCGAGGTCAGGTGGTCGAGGCCCGCCGCGGTCATGGCGATCAGGGTGGGCGTGCGCGTGTAGATCGGCAGGATCCCCGAGCCGATCTCGACCCGCTCGGTCTTGGCCGCCAGGTAGCCCATGAGCGACACCCCGTCGAAGCCGTAGGCCTCGGGCACCCAGACCAGGTCCAGGCCGGCCCGCTCGAGCTCGGCCACCTCCTCGACCGCGCGCCGGAACCCCCCGGCGTAGCCCAGCATCGTCGAGATCTTCATCGGGCCTCCCGGGACACCGTAACCCACCACCCTGTCCGGCGACGCCGCCGTGGGCCACGTAGGCTCGGGCGTGGAGCAACGGCGCTCCCCATGACACAAGGCTGGTGACAAAGTGGTCACGCGTCAGCACGAGGCCCGCCACGACGAGTTCAATCCGTGGCTACGGGTCGCATCCCTCATCGAACACGCGGGGCACATCCTCGAGCTCGACGACGGCCTCATCCAGAGGATCGTGACGCCCGAGCGCATCCTCGAGGTGTCCATCCCGGTGCGCCGGGACAGCGGCAAGGTCGACGTCTTCACGGGCTGGCGTATCCAGCACGACTCCTCACGCGGACCGGGCAAGGGCGGCATCCGGTTCCACCAGAGCGTCAACGTGGACGAGATCGCCGCCCTGTCGGCCGACATGTCCATCAAGTGCGCCGTCGTCAACATCCCCTACGGTGGGGCCAAGGGCGGCGTGAACGTCGACCCCGACACGCTGAGCCGTGACGAGCTCGAGCGGCTCACGCGACGCTACGCCTTCGCCATCGCGCCGATGATCGGCCCCGACCGGGACATCCCGGCCCCCGACATCAACACCGACCCCCAGGTGATGAGTTGGATCATGGACACCGTCTCGATGCTGCGGGGCCACTCGATGCCCGGCGTCGTCACGGGTAAGCCCCTGGCGATCGGCGGCTCCTACGGCCACGCCGGCGCCACCTCGCTCGGGGTGACGATCTGCACCCTGGGACTGCTCAAGCAGCTCGGCCTCTCCCCCGAGGGCCAGCGCGTGGTCATCCAGGGCTACGGCAAAGTCGGCGGACCGCTGATCAAGCTCCTCGCCGACCGGGGCATGAAGGTCGTCGGTCTCGCCGACATCCACGGCGCCATCCACGTCCCCGAGGGCCTCGACGCCCACCGGATGGCCGACCACTTCGACGAGGCCCACACGATCATCGGCTACCCCGGCGCCGAGGAGGTCGCCCCCGACGCCTTCTTCACGATCCCGAGCGACATCGCCATCCCGGCGGCCCTGGGCGGGGTCGTCGACGAGAAGGTCGCCTCCACGATGACGGCCTCGATGATGGTCGAGGCGGCCAACGGCCCGACGACGGGCGAGGGCGCGGCCATCCTGGCCGAGCGCGGCGTCCCGGTCGTGCCCGACGTCCTCGCCAACGCCGGCGGCGTCGTCGCCTCGTACTTCGAGTGGGCCCAGGACATGCAGGGCTTCATGTGGGAGCACGAGCTGTTCACCAAGCGCCTCGAGAAGTTCATGCAGGAGGCCTTCGACTCGGTGTGGATCCGTCACCAGCAGCTCGGCCTCGAGCTGCGCGACACCGCGCTCGTCGTGGGGGTCGAGCGCATCGCCGAGGCGACCAAGCTGCGCGGCCTCTTCCCCTAGGCCGGCACTCCCCCGGACCTGGCGCTCGGCCCGGCGGGCCGGACCGGGACCTTCGTCACGAGCCGTCGCGGCACGCCCGGCCTAGCCTCGACCCATGATCGTCTGCGTCCCCGTCCTGCCCGACGGCACCGTCGATCCCCGCTGGGGCCGCGCGGATCGGTTGGCGGTGGCCGACGTCGAGGACGGACGGGTCCGCTCGTGGGAGGAGCACCAGGTCGACTGGAGCGTCCGCCACGACGAGGGCAGCGCGGCCCGCCACCACGCACGCGTGGCCCGCTTCTTGCTCGACCACCACGTGCACGACGTCGTCGCCCACCACGTGGGCGAGGGAATGGTGCGCCAGCTCGGGATCATGAAGGTCGTCCTGCACCTCGGTGCCGAGGGCGACGCCCGCGCCGCCGTGGTGCGCGCGCTGGCCAGCGACACGGCGCCCCCGGGCCGCCCCGCGCTGCTCGAGGGTCCGGCGGACTCGGATTCCACCGGTGTGGGGCCCGCGACGCCGCCGACGGCGTGACCCTCGAGGCGGTCCGCGCCAGCGCGCCGCCCGTGCCGCGAGCCGGGCCGACCCCGGTCAGTCGACCGTGCTTTCCTGCGAGCTCTCCTCGGGGACCGAGTCCACCAGGGTGGGCTTCTTGTCCGGGCGGATGACCCCCTCGTACAGGGCCCCCGCCCCGACGATGATCACCATGACGAGGAGCGTGATCCACCCGTAGTTGAAGAGGAGCCCCCGCCCGCTCGAGAGCGAGCTCGGCCAGACGATGTTGAGCAGCATCAACAACAGGTACGCCCCGGCGAGGAAGGTCACCGTCCCGGACCAGCGCCCGAGCGTGAACTGGCCGCTCGGACGCCACCCCCGCCGCTTGGCCACCCACGACCCCAGGACCGTGAGGAAGAATGAGAGGTAGATGCCCGAGGTCGCGAACGAGATCAGGGCGAGCAGGGCGTTCACCTTGGCGGGGTAGTCGAACCACAGGATGTGGACGTTCGTCGACGGGTTGACCAGCACGAGCAGCAAGAACGCGAAGGGCACGATCGTGGCCACCAGGATCGCGTTGCGCGGCGTGCGGTGCGTCGGGGTGACCCGGCGCAGGGTCGGCGCCCCGGGCACCGCGTTGTCGCGCGCGAGGGCGAAGACGACCCGCGACCCCGCGCCCATGACCGCGGTCCCGCAGCTGAAGAACGCGATGATCACCATCACGAGGAAGAAGTCCTGGAGCCAGCTGGGCAGCGTCGCGAGGATGACGGGCACGCCGTTGGTGGCGACCGTGCTGAAGGCCTTGGTGCCGCCGGGGATCGCCAGGATGAGCCCCAGGACCAGCACGAACGAGGCGAGACCGCCGTAGAGGATCGCGTTGCGCATGGCGCGCGGCACCTGGCGCCCGGCCTCCTTGGTCTCCTCGGCGATGTCACCGGCGGACTCGAAGCCGTAGAAGATGTAGACGTTCGCCAGGATCGCGATCAGCGCGGCGCCGGTCAGCCAGTGGCCGCCGAAGTTGATGCCGAAGGGGTTCGAGTGCGCGTACTGCACGCCCTGGGAGGTGAACAGGTAGCCGAGCCCGTGGTGGAAGCCGTTGATGGCCAGCGCGATGAACACCCCGAAGGTGCCGATCGTCTCGACGTACACCCCGAAGTGGGCGACGCGCCCGAGGATCTTGGCCCCGACCGAGTTCATGATCGCCGAGAGCACGATGACGATCGCGACGATGATGAAGATCGTCAGGTGGTCCGCGGGGTTGAGGTGGGTGTGGAACCAGGTGTTCGAGAGGCTCGCGACGTAGCCGACGATGCCCGAGTCGACCGAGGCCACCGTGGCCAGCAGCGCGAAGCCGTAGATCCAGCCGACGAACCACCCGTAGCGGGGCCCGACGTTGAACTTGCCGTACTGGTAGAGCGCCCCGGCGACCGGGTACTCACTCGCCAGCTCGCCGAAGACCAGCGCGACGAGGGTCATGAACAGCACGACCACCGGGATCGTCCAGATGTAGGCCGGCCCGCCGGCCACCAGTCCGACGAAGAAGATCGAGTAGATGCCCACCATCGGGCTCAGGTAGCTGAAGGCCACCGAGAAGTTGTCGAAGTGCGACAGGACCCTCTTCAGCTCCTGGCTGTAGCCCAGCGCGTGGAGCCGTTCGTGATCGTGCCCGTGACCGTCGACCTGTGACATCAATCCCCCCTCTCGCCCCCGTCGGGACTTGTCGCCACCCTAACGAGGGGGCGAAGGGAAGTAAAAGGATTTCCGAGGCGTTCCTGGGAGGCCGCGGTGTGCCAGGGTGGGCGACGTGGACCGCGAGCAGCGCATCGTCGAGCTCGAGGCCCTCGTGCGCCGTCTCAGCGAGGAGAACGAGCGGCTGCGCGAGGAGGTCGCCCGGCTGCGCCGCGAGCGCGACGAGCGCCCACCGCACTACCTCTGATCAGCACGACAGGGCGTTGCGCGTGGCGACGACGTGGGCGGCCGCCTCGGCGAGGGTGGCGCGCGACAGACGTCCGCCCGTCACGGCCGCGGCGATCGCCGAGGCGGTCGCGCGCGCGAGGGCGAGGGCGGCCGCCGGGGTGGGCGACTGGCCCGCGAGGACGAGGTCGGCGCCGGCCTCAACCGCCTCGACCGAGGCCGCCGGGACCGAGAGCCCGGCGGCCGAAATCGCCCCCGCGCCGAGCGAGTCGGTCATCGTGAGCCCACCAAAGCCCATACGGGCGCGCAGGTACCGGTAGACCGCCGGTGACAGGCTCGCCGGCTCGGCCGTGAGGCCCGGCACGCGCGCGTTGGCCACCATGACCGCCGGGACCCCGGCGGCGAAGGCGGCGGCGAAGGGAGCGAGGTCCGCGCCGACGAGCCGGGGCCAGGGCCGGGTGGCCGCCGGTCCGTAGTCCGTGTTGCCCGTCGCCCCGCCCAGGCCGGGGAAGTGCTTCACGACCGCGGTGACCCCCGCGGCCGCGAGGCCCTCGGCGAAGGCGGTCCCGTCCGCCGCGACGATGGCCGGCACCCCGGAGAACGAGCGCAGCCCGTCGGGGTTGCGCGGCCCGGGGTAGACGGCGCTCGGGTCGACGTCGAGCACGGGGGCGAGGTCCACGGTCAGCCCGGCCGAGAGCATCGAGGCGCCCAGGCGCTTCCCGGCGAGGCGGATGCGCGTCGGGTCCCAGTTCGCCCCCATGGCCTTCGCCCACGGGGGCGCCGTCACCAGGTTCGTCAGGCGCGCGACGCCGCCGCCCTCCTCGTCGCTCATCACGAGCATGGCGAGACTCCCCGGCGTCATCGCCTGGAGCCGAGCCACGACGGTCGAGAAGGCCGCCGGCGCGTGAGCGCCGAAGACGAGCAGCGCCCCGAATCCGGCGTGGGCGGCCGCGCCCACGGCCCCGATGTGGGCGGCGTCGATCGAGACCGCGACCACCTCGTCGGCGAGGCGCGGGACGCTCCACCCGGCCACCCGACGGCGGGCGCACACGAGGGCGTCCGCCGTCCCCGGGACGGTGGTCGAGGACGCGGTGGGGGCCGTGGTGGTCGTGGTGGTGGTCGTGGTGGTGGTCGTGGTCGTGGTGGTGGTCGTGGTCGCCCCGCCGAGCCCCGGGACGGCCACGGACGCCACCGCCAGGCCGCCGACGAGGAGGCCGGTGAGGATTCGGGTTCTCCGCCGCACCACCTCACGCTACGGGTGGGCCGGCCCCGACCCCCCGTCGGTACGCTTAATCACCGTGACGACCCTCACGCCCGCGGTCTTCGTCGGCCACGGCAACCCCATGAACGCCCTCGAGCACAACCGCTACACCGAGGCGTGGTCGCGCTTCGGCGCCACGGTCTCGCCCCGCGCGGTCTTGGTGGTCTCGGCCCACTGGTACGTCAACATCACCGCCGTCACCGCGATGGCCCGCCCCCGCACCATCCACGACTTCTACGGATTCCCGCCCGAGCTCTTCGCCGTCGACTACCCCGTCCCCGGCGACCCCGAGGTCGCCGCGCGCGTGAGCGAGGTGGTCAAGCCCGCCTACGTCGGCCTCGACGCGGACAGCTGGGGCATCGACCACGGCACCTGGTCGGTCCTCGTCCACATGTTCCCCAAGGCCGACGTGCCGGTCCTGCAGCTGTCGGTCAACGCCCAGATGTCCCTCGACGAGCACCTCGCCCTGGGCGCGCGGCTCCACCAGTTGCGCACCGAGGGCGTGCTCATCGTGGGCAGCGGCAACGTCGTGCACAACCTCCGGCTGCTCGACTGGCACGCCCCGGGCGTGGGCGAGGACTGGGCGCGCCGCTTCGACGACGCGGCCCGCGAGGTCATGACCCACGACCCCGCCGGGCTCGGCTCGGTGAGCGCCCACCCCGACTTCGCCCGGGCCGTGCCCACGCCGGACCACTTCTTGCCCCTCGCCTACCTCGCCGGGCTCGCCGGCGCCTCCAACCAGCGCGCGCAGACCCTCGTCGACGGCTACGAGATGGGCTCGCTGTCCATGACCGCCTACCAACTGCCCGGCGCGACCCTCTAGCGCTCGGCCGCCCGGCGGCGGAGCTCGTCGTCGACCAGGGCCGGGTCGAGGCCGCGCGCGCGTAAGAGCAGCAGGGCGTGGAAGTAGAGGTCCGCGGCCTCTTCGAGGACGCGCTCGTCGGACTCGGCGAGGGCCGCCACGGCGAGCTCGACGGCCTCCTCGCCCACCTTGCGGGCGTTGAGCGCGACGCCCGCGGCCAGCTGGCGCGCCACGTAGGAGTCCTCATCCGCCTCGGCCTCACGACGCAGGATCCGCCGCCACAGCCACGGGCTGAAACACGAGGTCGACCCCTCGTGACAGGTCGGCCCGGCGGGGTGGGCGCGCACCAAGAGGGCGTCGTCGTCGCAGTCCGGGACGATCTCGACCACGTGCAGCACGTGGCCCGAGGTCTCGCCCTTTCGCCACAGCCGTTGACGCGAGCGCGAGAAGAAGTGGACCTCGCCGGTGGCGCGGGTGCGCGCGAGCGCCTCCTCGTCCATCCACCCGAGCATCAGGACCCGGCCCGTCGCCTCGTCCTGGACGATCGCCGCTCGAAGCTCGCTCACCCGACCACCTCGCGCAGTCGCGCGCCGCAGGCGACGACCGCCTCGCGCAGGGACGCCAGCCCGCCCGGGTCCTCGTGGACGATCGAGGCGACGAGCGCCGCGTCGGCCACCGCGAGCGCCTCGGCGACGTGACGGGCCGAGCCGGCACCCCCCGAGGCGATCACCGGCACGTGGATCGCCTCGCGAACCCGGCGGGTGAGCTCCAGGTCGTAGCCGGTGCGCCGACCGTCCTGGCGGATCGAGGTCAGCAGGATCTCCCCCGCGCCCCGAGCGGCCGCCTCCGTCGCCCAGGCCACCACCCCCACCGACGTCGCGACGCGCCCGCCGTGGGTGTGCACGACCTCGTCGCCGGCGTCGATTGCCACGACGACCGCCTGAGAGCCGAAGCGCTCGGCCACCCCGGTCACGAGACGCGGGTCGCCCAGCGCGGCCGAGTTGAGCGAGACCCGGTCGGCGCCCGCCTCGATGACCCGCGTGGCGTCGGCGACGGTGCGGATGCCCCCGCCGACGGTGAAGGGGATGGTCACGACGTCGGCCACGCGCTCGACGACCTCGGTGAGGGTCGCGGACTCCTCGGGGGTCGCGGCGATGTCGAGCAGGACCAGCTCGTCGGCGCCGCCCTCGCTGTAGTGGCGGGCCAGCTCGACGGGGTCGCCCACGTCGCGCAGGCCCACGAAGCTGACGCCCTTGACCACGCGGCCGTGGGCGACGTCGAGGCAGGGGATCAGGCGGGGCAGAGGCATCGCTCGAGGAAGGCCAGGCCGGCCGGTCCGCTCTTCTCGGGGTGGAACTGGACGCCGAGGAACGACCCCGCCCGGATCGCCGCGACCTCGCCCTCGGCCCAGGCGACGGCGGCGTCGCTGCGCGCGACGTAGGAGTGGGCGAAGTAGTACGTGTCGCCCCAGGGCTCGACCGCGCACCAGCCCAGCCGCGGGACCCTCGGCGACGTGAGGCGCACGACCTCCCCGGGGGCGAGCCCCAGCCCCTCCACCCCGCCGTCCTCGGCGCTGCGCTCGAGGGCGAGCTGCAGCCCGAGGCAGATCCCCAAGGTGGAGCCCCCGGCCTCCACCCGGCGGGCCAGGGCCCCGGCCGCCCCCGTCGCGACCAGGTGGGCCATGGCGCTGCGCGCCGAGCCCACCCCCGGCAGGATCACGAGCCCGGCGGCCTCGATGGCGTCGGCGTCGCTCGTCACGACGCCGCCCGCGCCGAGGTGCGCCAGCGCCGCGAGCACGCTGCGGGTGTTGCCCGCGCCGTAGTCGACCACGACGACGCTCACAGGGTTCCCTTGGTGGAGGCGACGACGGTCCCCGAGCGCGCGAGCGCCTCGCGCAGCGCGCGGCCCACCGCCTTGAAGGCCGCCTCCGAGGTGTGGTGGGCGTTGCGACCCGTCGCGGTGACGTGCAGGGTGATCCGGGCGGTCTGGACGAGGGACTCCAGGGCGTGGGCGACCATCCCCTCGTCGGGCTCGACCGCGATGGCGGCCGTGGCGCGGCCCGAGAGGTCCACCACGGCGTGGGCGAGGGCCTCGTCCATCGGGACGCGGGCCTCGCCGTAGCGGGCCCGGCCCCGCCGGTCCCCCAGGGCCCGGTCGAGCGCCTCGCCGAGGGCGCGCATGGCGTCCTCGACGGTGTGGTGGCTGCCGGTCTCGGGGTCGCCCACCCCCTCGAGTCGCAGGTCCATCCCCGCGTTGAAGGCGAGCTGGGTGATCATGTGGTCGTAGAAGCCCTGGCCGGTGTCGACCAGCACCCGGCCCTCCCCGTCGGGGCGCAGCCGCACGCTCAGGCGGGTCTCGGCGGTGGCGCGCTCGTGGCGGGTCCAGGGCTCGGCCGGGGTCGCCCCGCGGACCACGGCCGCGAGGCACTCGAGGAGGAAGTCGTTGTCGACCTCGTCGCGCACGCTGACCCGCAGCCCGCCGGGGTACGCCCTCGTCACCGCCCCGTAGGGCAAGAGGCGCTCGACGAGCGCCTCGGGGTCGTCCATCGGCACGAAGAGGAAGTTGGCCGACGAGGCGAGCGGGGCGAGCCCCAGGTCGGCCATCCCCCGGGCCAGGCGCTCGCGCTCGGCGAGGGTCCCCGAGACGTCGACCGGGGTCGAGAGGGCGGCCAGCGCCAGCGCGGCCGAGAGCGACGACACCGACAGCGGCGCCTGGCGCGAGGTGAGCGCGGCGATCGTCTCGGGGTCGGCGAGCGCGTAGCCGACCCGGGCTCCCGCCAGGCCGAAGGCCTTGGAGAAGGTCCGCAGCACGATCGCCCCGCGCGCGAGCCCCTCGCGCGCGTCGAGCCCGGCGTACTGGGCGTAGGCCTCGTCGAGGACGAGCTGACCCGAGGTCGCCGGGACCTCCACCATCTCCCCGGTCGGGTTGTTCGGCCGGCAGACGAAGACGAGGTCCGCGCTCGCCGGCTCCCCCACCAGGGTCGCGCCGGCCATGAGCGCCGCGTAGCGGTACATCGAGTAGGTGAAGCCGGGCACCGTCGCCACGGTGCCCCCGGCGGCGTAGAGGCGCGCGAGCAGGACGATGAACTCGTCGCTGCCCGCCCCGAGGGCGACCTGGTCGAGCCCGACGCCGTGGTGCTCGGCGATGGCCCGGCGCAGGGGCTCGTAGCGACCGCGGTCGTACTCGTTCACCTCCGCCAGGGCGCGCGCCAGCGTCGCGGGCCGGGCGCTCGGCGGTGGGACGGCGGCGACGTTGCCGTCGAAGCGCACGACCCGCTCGGGGTCCAGGCCGACTTGCGCCGCGATCGCCTCGGTCGAGGGCGGCCAGCGGTAGCTGTCGAGGACCTCGGGGGTCATCGCCGCGCCGTCCGCTTGTGGGCCTCGAGGCCCTCGAGCTCGGCCAGGGCCTCGATGGTCGGGGCGAGGCGCGCGAGGCCCTCCTCGGTGACCCGTTGGACGGTCACGCACTTCATGAAGCTCTCCAGGCCGAGCCCGCCCGTCGACCTCGCCCAGCCGCCGGTGGGCAGGACGTGGTTGCCGCCCGTGGCGTAGTCCCCGGCCGGCACCGGCGCGTAGGGGCCGACGAAGACGGCCCCGGCGTTGCGGATCCGCCCGGCGAGGGACTCGGCCCGGGGCCCGAGCAGCGCCACGTGCTCGGCGGCGTGGCCCTCCACCTGCTCGAGCGCCGCGTCGAGGTCGTCGCCGACCCACACGACGTGGCCCTTGGAGTCGGGGCCGTGCTCGAGCTGGGCGGCCAGCTCCTGGTCGATGATCGCGCGGTCGAAGCCCTCGTCGGCCACCACGACCACCTCGCTCGGCCCGGCCGGAAGGTCGATGGCCACGTCGCGGCTCACGAACAGCTTGGCGGCGTTCACCGCGCCGCCGCCGGGCCCGACGATCTTGTCGACGGGCGCGATCGACTCGGTGCCGTAGGCCATCGCGGCGATGGCCTGGGCGCCGCCGATCGCCCACACCTCCTCCACCCCGAGCAGCGCGGCGGCCGCGGCCACCGTGGCCGCCCCCCGCGGAGGCGTGCACACCACGATGCGCTCGACCCCGGCCTCCTTCGCGGGCACGGCCGTCATGATGAGCGAGGACACCAGTCCGGTCGGGACGTAGACGCCCACCGAGCGCAGCGGCGCCCACCGTCGCTCCAGGGTCACCCCGGGCGACACCTCGAGGACGAGGTCGCGCGGGCGCTGGGCGGCGTGCCAGGTGCGCACGTTGCGCGCCGCGGCGAGGACGGCCTCGACCGGGAGGTCCCCGTAGGCGACGGCCCGCTGGGGCCGCTCGAGGGCCGTGCCGTCGAGGCGGTTCGACCAGTCCGCGACGGCGTGGTCGCCCCGCTCGCGCACGTCGGCGACGATCGCCTCGACGCTGACCGAGGGGTCCGGGACGATCGCGCGACTCACGGCACCATCCTCTCGACGGGCAGCGTGAGGATCGAGCTGGCCCCGGCCGCCTCGAGGCGCGGCAGCAGCGACCAGATGTCGGCCGCGGGCACGAGGGCGTGCACCGCCACCAGCCCCGAGCTCGCGAGGTCCATGACCGTCGGCGAGCCGCGCGTCGGCAGGATCGCGGTCACCTCGTCGAGTCGGTCGCGCGCGACGTTGCACAGCAGGTACCGGTTGGCCCGCGCCGCGACCACCGAGCCGAGCACCGTCGTCAGGGTCCGGCGCGCCTCGCTGTCGGCGTCGCTGGCGCGCCCGACGAGCACCGCCTCGGACTCGAAGAGGACCCCGATCGCGCGCAGCCCGTTCGTGCGCAGCGTCGAGCCGGTCGAGACCAGGTCGATGATCGCGTCGGCGAGTCCGAGCCGGGGCGAGATCTCGACCGAGCCGGCCACCGTGACGACCTCGGCCCCCACCCCGCCCTCGGCCAGGCCCTTGGCGGCCAGGTGGGGGTGGGAGGTGGCGACGCGTCGGCCCGCCAGGTCGGCCAGGGACCGCGCCGGGTCGCCGTCGGGCACGGCGGCTTGCAGCGAGCACGCCCCGAAGCCCAGGCGCAGCAGGACCTCCACGTTCGACTGGCGCTCGGCCACCAGGTCGAGCCCGGTGATGCCGCAGTCGACGACACCGTCTTGGACGTACTCGGGCACGTCGTCGGCCCGCACGAAGAGCAGGTCGATCTCGGCGTTGCGGCAGTGGGACTGCAGGACCCGCTCCCCCGGCTCCTGGGGGGCCACGCCGCTCGCCTCGAGAAGGGCCCACGACGGCTCGCGCAGCCGGCCCTTCGAGGGCAGCGCCAGGGTCAGGCGCGGGCTCATCGGCGCGCCGCCTTCAACACGGCCCGGTAGCCGCCCTCGCCGTGGTGGAGCCACTGGGCCACCCGGGTCACCGTCGCCGTCGAGGCGCCGGTGCGCCGGCTGATCTCCTGGTAGGGGACGCCCTCGTCGACCAGGCGCGCCACGTGAAGCCGCTGGCCCATCGCGTCGAGCTCGGTCATGGTGCACAGGTCACGCAAGAACGCCGCCACGGCCGCCGGGTCGCGCAGTCGACTGAAGGCCTCGACGAGGTCGTCGAAGCGGTGCGTCGTCTCGGGTGTCGTCCCGGCCGGGAGGACCTTTCCACTCGTCATTTCACCATGCTAATATGTTACCTCGCTACTATGCAACTCCTCCCGGCCGTCGACGTCCTCGGCACCGACGCGGTGCGCCTCGAGCGCGGCGACTACGACCGCGTCCTCTTCCGACTGCCCCTCGAGCCGTTCGTCGCCCGCGTCGCCGCCACCGGGCCGGCGATGATCCACCTCGTCGACCTCGAGGGCGCCCGCGACGGCCGGCTGCGGCCCGAGGTGGTCGAGCTCGGCGTGCGGGCCGCCGGGACCGTCGCCCTGCAGGTGTCGGGCGGGCTGCGCTCCGTGGAGGCGGCCCGGACGGCGCTCGCGGCCGGGGCGGCGCGCGTCGTCGTCGGGACCGCGCTCTGGGCGCAGCCCGACGCCCTCGCCGAATTCGTCGCCGCGCTGGGCGAGCGTCTGGTCGCCGCGCTCGACGTGCGCGACGGGCGCCTGGCCGTAAGGGGGTGGACCCAGAGCGCGCTCGGGCTCGACGAGGCGCTCGCCGCCTGCGCCGCGGCCGGGGTGAGCCGGCTGCACGTCACCGCCATCGAGCGCGACGGCACCCTCGCCGGGCCCGACCTCGCCCTCTACGAGCGGGTCTGCTCGAGTGGACTGGCGGTCGTGGCGGCCGGGGGGGTACGCGACGACCGCGACCTCGCCGCCCTCGAGGCGGTGGGCTGCGAGGGGGCCGTCATGGGGATGGGCCTGCTCGCACGACTGGGGGTCGAGCTCGGTTGAGCAACCTCGTTACATTCACTGTGCAATAGTTAGACCGTGAATCCTCGGGTCCCCCCGACCACGCGCGACGACGTGGTCGACGCCGTCCTCTCGGCGAGCCGCGTGCTCGTCGCGGTCGCGGCCCGCTCGCTCGCCGACGTGGCCGACGAGGTGACGCTCCCCCAGTACCGGGCGCTCGTCGTGCTCGCCTCGCGCGGGCCCCAGAACGTGGCCGGCCTCGCCGGCCACCTCGGGGTCACGCCGGCCACCGCGACGCGCATGTGCGACCGCTTGGTGCGAAAGCGCCTCATCACCCGGACCCACGAGCGCGGCGATCGACGCAGCGTGCGCGTCGACCTGAGCCCTCGGGGGCGCGCTCTCGTCGACGAGGTCTCCGAGCGTCGCCGTCGCGAGATCAAAGAGCTCCTGCGCTCGGTGCCCTCGAGCTCGCGCGGGGAGCTCGTGCGTGCGCTCGGCCTTCTGCGCGACGCCGCGGGCGAGGTCCCCGAGCAGTCCTGGTCGACCGGGTGGGACCTGTGAGCGTGCGGGCGGGAACGCTCAACGAGCTCCGGCGCCGGTCGAGCCAGTGGCTGCGCACGTCGATCACCCGATGGCTGGCGGGGGCGACCTACACCAAGAAGTGGCTGGTCTTGGGCACCCTCATCGGCGTCATCTCCGGACTGGGCGCCGTCGTCTTCTACGAGTGCCTCAAGCTCGCGACCCACTACCTGATCGTCGACCTCGGCGGCTACCAGCCGGGCAGCCCACGCGGGGAGGGCAACGTGCTCCCGTGGTCGCACTTCACGCGACCCTGGGCCCTCCCCCTGGTGGCGGCGGGCGGCGCGCTGGTCGGCTCGGTGCTCGTGTTCTCCATCGCGCCCGACGCCGAGGGCCACGGCACCGACGCGGCGATCGCCGCGGTCCACCACAACCCCCGGGGCATCCGCGTGCGCACGGTCGTCGTGAAGATCGTCGCCTCGGCCTTCACCATCGGCTCGGGCGGGTCGGGCGGTCGAGAAGGTCCCACGGGACAGATCTCGGCGGGCTTCGGCTCACTGCTGGCCCGAGTCTTCGACCTCTCGCCCACCGACGCGCGCCTCTCGGTCGCGAGCGGCATCGGCTCGGGCATCGGCGCCATCTTCGGCGCCCCCCTTGCCGGGGCTGTCCTCGCCACCGAGATCCTCTACCGCGACGACTTCGAGGTCGAGGCCCTCCTCCCCTCGTTCATCGCCTCGATCGTGGGCTACGCCCTGTGGGGCAGCGTCGAGGGGTTCGGCCCGCTCTTTGGCTACCAGAACCACTACCACCTGCACGACGCGCTCCAGCTCTTCTGGTTCGCCGTGCTCGGGGTCATCGCCGGAGTCGTCGGGCTGGCTTACGCCAAGGGGTTCTACGGCATCGCCGGCGCCTTCGCGCGCACGCGGCTGCCCCGCTGGGTCCGACCGGTCATCGGGGGCGCACTCGTCGGGCTGATGGGTCTCGTGATGCCTGAAGTCCTCGGCACGGGTTACGGCTTCATCCAGCAGATCTTCGGCCGCGGGCTCCTCGCGATTCCGCTGTGGATCGTCGTGCTGACCCCGCTCGCTCGGATCGCGGCCACCGGCTTCTCGATCGGCTCGGGCGGATCGGGCGGGATCTTCGGGCCCGGGATGGTCATCGGGGGCTTCCTCGGGGCAGCCCTGTGGCGACTGTTCGAACCCCTCGCCCACGGCCTCGGACCGAGCGCCACGCCCTTCATCATCGTGGGGATGATGTCGTGCTTCGGCTCGATCTCGCGCGCCCCACTGGCCGTGATGCTCATGGTGGCCGAGATGACCGGGTCGCTCTCGCTCGTCGTGCCCGCGATGCTGGCCGTGGGGCTCGCCACGCTCGTCGTGCGACGATCCGACGACACGATCTACCGCAGCCAGCTGCGCACCCGCGCCGACGCCCCGGCCCACCGCCTGGTGAGCGGGATGCCCCTGCTCGAGTCGCTCGACCTCACCCGGGCGGCCCGCCCACCACGCTGTGTCGTCGGCGACCGGCTCGAGGTGACGGTGGCTCGCCGCCTGCTCGAAGAGCGGGGCGTACGCGAGGCGCCCGTGGTCGACGACGACGGGCGCTACGTGGGCCGCACGGACCTCACGGCGCTCGACGCGGCCGACGAGGGGGCGCCCGTCGCCACCAGCGGCGCTATCGACACGGCGCACCCACCGGTGCTGCGCAACCGCCACCTCGGGGTCGTCCTCGAGTCGCTCACCGCGTGGGACATCAGCTGGCTCGCCGTGGTCGACGACGACCGCAAGGTCGTGGGCACCGTCTCGGTGTCCGACCTCGTCTCGGCGTACCGCTTCGCCCTGCGCGACGTCCTCAACCGGGCGAGCCGCGTGGGCCCCGACGCCGGGACGGCCGACATCGTCGTCGAGGCGGCCTCGTCCCTGTGCGGACAGAGCCTGCGCGAGGCCGGCCTGCCCCACGGGACGCTCGTCACCGCCATCGAGCGGGCCCGCCAGGTCCTCATCCCCACCGGTGACACGACGATCGAGGCCGGCGATCGGCTCAGCGCGCTCGGCGC
>NCBE01000113.1 GCA_002255565.1 Actinobacteria bacterium 21-73-9 | reverse complement strand
GCACGCAGGACATGGGCAAAGGTCGGCCCGCCGACGCAGTCGATCGCCCCGTCCCAGCGTTCGCTCCCGAGGACGCGCTCGGGCCGGTCGCTGAGCTCCTCGCGCCCGATCACCGCGGCGGCGCCGAGTGCGTGGAGCCACTCGGCCGCGCCCGGCGAGCCCGTCGAGGCGACGGGCCGATAGCCCCGGCGCGCGAGGTAGAAGACGGCCTGGGAGCCGACCCCGCCGGTCGCCCCGGTGACCAGGACCTCGGCGTCGGGAGCGAGGCCCGCGTGCTCGAGGGCGAGGACGCTCGCCATCGCCGTCCAGCCGGCGGTGCCGACGATCATCGCCGCGCGCGGGGTCAGACCCTCGGGCAGGGGCGAGATCCAGCGGGCGGGCGCGCGCACCTCCGTGGCGAAGCCGCCGTCGCGCTCGACCCCGAGAGTCCCGCCGTGCACGGCCACGGCCGTCCCGGCGGAAAGGGCGCCGAAGGGCTCGGCCAGGGTGCCCGCCGCGTCGACGCCGCCGACGACGCGCGGCACCCGGCGCACGCGGCTCCGCGCCGCGGCGACCATGGCGTCTTTGTAGTTGACCCCGGAGTACTCGACGGCCACGTGCGCGTCGCCCTGGTCGAAGCCGTGGGGGGCGACCTCGTCGACGCTCAGCGTCACGTCGCCGTCGGACTCGGTGATCACCAGGGCTCGCACGGGCCCCGAGCCTAGGGCCGAGGAACCAGGGGTGGCGCGGGATGAGTCGGTACACTTGGGCGGTGGTGGCTCGCCTGGTGAGGCTTCGCGACGCCGCCGCCTCCCGGTGGGTCCGCCTCGGGGGGCTCGCGGGCGACGGCGTGCTCTACCTGGCGTCGGCCGTCTTCGCGACCCTGCTCGGGGTCTTCTCGACCCAGGGGGCGCAGTGGCAGTGGGGCTACCTCACGATCGGCCCCTACGCGCTCGTCGGGGTGGTGGCCCTGCTCCTCTCACGACGGGTGCGTCGTCGGAGCCACCTCGCCCGGGTCGTGCTGCTCGTGGCGGTGGGTATCGGCGCCGTGGCGGTGCCCCTCGGGCTCGAGGCCCACTGGCACCGCGCCCAGCCCGAGGTCGGGGTCATCACTCGGGCCGGCCAGGCGCTCTCGAAGGACCACACGCCGTACCGCGCCTACGACCACAACGGCAAGGTGGTCGGCGAGATCAAGGGCCTGCCGGCCTTCGAGTCGTTCTTCCCGTACTTCCCGCTCATGGGCGTCTTCGGGCTGCCCTCGGCGACGACCCACGAGGCCAACGGGCTCACCGACGCGCGCATCATCATGACGTTGATGACGCTCCTGACGAGCGGCGCGGCGCTGGCGCTGCTGCGCGCGCGCGCCGACCAGAAGCTGCGCGTCGCCCAGGTGCTCATCGCCCTGCCGACGGGGGCGCTCTTCCTATCGACCGGCGGGGACGACATGCCGATCCTCGCCCTCTGCCTGCTCGCCGTCGCCGCGCTGCAGCGCCGACAGGCCAACCTGACGGGCCTCGCCCTCGGCCTCGCGGCGGCGATGAAGCTCACGGCCTGGCCGCTCGCCGCGGGCGCCCTGCTCGTCGCGCGCGACCGTGAGGGGCGCGCCAGCTGGCCGCGGGTCCTCGCGTGGGTCGGGGTGATCGTGCTCGCCACGACGCTGCCCTTCGCCGTGCGCGACCCCGCCGCCTTCATGGCGAACGTCTTCGCCTTCCCGCTCGGGCTCGCCGGGGTGACCTCGCCCGCCGCGAGCGCCCTGCCCGGGCACATCCTCACGACCTGGGAGCCGGTGCTGGGCCACGTGCTGGCCCCGGTGACCTTCGTGGTGGGCGGGGCCTTCTTCGCCCGCTACCTGCGCCACCACCACCCGCTCACCCTGAGCCAGCTCCTCGCCGTGCTCTCGGTGGCCTTCGCGGTCGTGATCTGCGTGGCCTCGGCGACCCGGATTGGCTACGTGATCTATCCGCTCAACCTGGGCCTGTGGTCGACGATCACCCGACGCGCGTCGGTCGAGGAGCCCGAGCTCGTCGCGGTCGCCGCCTAGACGGTCTGGGAGTTCTGGAAGAGGGTGAAGCTCCACTGCACCCGGCCGGCCGGAGTCGCGAGGATCGTGACGCCGATCTCCCAGTAGAACCCGTCGCTCGAGGAGCGCTGGAAGAGGTACTGGGGGTGGCCGGTGGGCGAGGGGCTCGTCGAGAAGAGGCTCCAGCCGAGGGCCGGCAGGTGGGCGCGGTAGAAGCCCAGGACCTCCCCGCTCGTGGCGTGGGCCGTCGCGAGGTTCTCCACGCAGTCGAAGTCGCCCGCCCCGAGGTTGGGCGTCGTCGAGCCGGAACGCGGCGTGGTGCCCACCGGGTAGAGAAAGCCGCTCACGAGGTCGCGGGGGACCTCGAGGGGCTGGTCGCAGTAGGCGAGGCCGGCGACGAGCGGCCGCTCGACGGCGAGGCCCCCCACCACCACCGGCGCCGGGCCGCCGCGCGAGACGACCGGCCGGGCCGTCACCCAGTCCACGATGAGGAAGGTGGCGAGCAGCGCGATCCCCACGAGGGCGATCGTCGCGGCGGGCCAGATGCTGGTCGTCGTGGTGAGCGGCGGGCGAGGGGTGTCGCTCACCGTCCCCATCCGAAGTGGTCGATCGGTCCGCGGCCCCGGCCGAGTCGCCAGGTCGCCGCACCCTCGAGGGCCGCGCGCACGTAGGCCTTCGCCTCGGCGACCGCTTCGGGGACCGAGCGGCCCCGCGCCAGGCCGGCGGCGATCGCGGCCGAGAGGGTGCACCCGGTGCCGTGGTCGTTGTCGGTGGCTACCCGGGCGACGTCGAGCACGCTCACGGTGCCCTCGACGACGAGCACGTCGGGGGAGCGGTCGAGTTCGCGCAGGTGGCCGCCCTTGACGAGGGTGGCGGCCGGCCCGAGGGCGCCGACGCGCCGGGCCAGGGCGACGAGGTCCTCCAGGGTGCGCACGTCGCGGGGGTCGACCTCGACGAGGGCGGCCGCCTCGGCGAGGTTGGGGGTGACGACCGCGGCCAGGGGTACGAGGCGCTCCCGGTAGGCCTGGACCCCGCCGTCTTTCATGAGATGGTCGCCGCTCGTGGCGACGAGCACGGGATCGACCACGAGCTGGGCCAGCAGGCCGCCCTCGGCGAGCGCGGCGACCCGCTCGACCACCTCGGGCGTGGCGAGCATGCCGGTCTTGGTGGCGGCGACCGTGAGGTCCCCGACGACCGCACGCACCTGGGCCTCGACCTCGTCGGGGGTGAGCACGGCGACCGCGTCGACCCCGAGGGTGTTCTGGGCCGTCACGGCGGTGAGGGCCGAGGTGCCAAAGACCCCGAGGGCGGCGAAGGTCTTGAGGTCGGCCTGGATCCCGGCGCCCCCGCCCGAGTCCGAGCCGGCGATGGTCAGAGCGACCGCGGGCTGCACGCTCCAACCCTAGTTTCGCCGCGGCGCAACTACGCTGGGCGCGGTGGAAGAGCTGCTGACCGTCGGCTCGTTCGAGTCGGCCTCGCGCCTGGTCTTCGGCACGGGCGGGTTCCGATCCCTCGAGGTGCTCGAGGCGACCCTCGAGGCCGCCCAGGTCACGATCGCGACGGTCGCCCTGCGCCGGGTCGACCCCTCGGTCGAGGGATCCCTCTACGAGGTGCTCGAGCGCAACAAGGTGGCCCTCCTGCCCAACACGGCCGGCTGCTACAGCGCCCGCGAGGCGGTCGCGACGGCCCGGCTCGCCCGCGAGGCCTTCGAGACCGACCGGGTGAAGCTCGAGGTGATCGGCGACGATCGCACGCTGTTGCCCGACGTGGTCGAGACCCTCGCGGCGGCCGAGGAACTGGTCGCCGAGGGCTTCGAGGTGTGGGCCTACACCAACGACGACCTTGTGGTGGCCCAGCGGCTCGAGCAGGCGGGCTGCGTGGCGGTGATGCCGCTCGGCTCGCCCATCGGCTCGGGGCTCGGGGTGCGCAACCCCCACGCCGTGGCCCTGATCTGCGAGCGGGTGGGCGTGCCGGTCCTGCTCGACGCCGGGGTGGGGACGGCCTCGGACGCGGCGCTCGCCATGGAACTCGGGTGCGCCGGGGTGCTCGCCGCCTCGGCCATCAACCGCGCCCTCGACCCCGTGGCCATGGGCGAGGCCGTCGCCTCGGCCGTGCGGGCCGGCCGGCTCGCCCGCCGGGCCGGGCGGATCCCGCCCCGGCTCTACGCCGAGGCCTCCTCGAGCGCGCTCGGGCGACCCGACCTGTTTGCCGAGTAGCCCGGGGCTAACTACACTCGTGTAGTCCGGGCCTTTCCCGGGCGCCTCGGTCGGGAGGGGAGTGATGGGCGACAGCGACTTCGGATTCAGCGGACCCACCGTGTGCCGGCTCACCGGCGTGACCTACCGCCAGCTCGACTACTGGGCGCGCACGGGCCTCGTGACCCCCTCGATCGCCGTCGCGCGCGGCAGCGGCTCGAAGCGGCGCTACGCCTACGCCGACATCCTCGAGGTGAAGGTCATCAAGCGCCTGCTCGACGCCGGGGTGTCCCTCGCGCGCGCCCGCCAGGCGGTGGAGTGCCTGCGCCGCGCGCTCGGGGCCGACCTCGCGGCGGCGAGCCTGGTGCTCTCGGACGCCGGCTCGGTCCTCGCCCACGACGACGGCGAGCTGGTCGACCTGTTGCGCGGGGGCCAGGGCGTCTTCAACATCGTCCCGCTCGCCACGGTGGTCGCCGAGCTCTTGACCACCCTGGGCGAGGAGCCCACGACGTCGGAGAAGGGGGCCGTCACGGCGTGAGCTCGCCCCAGCGTGGCGGGGACCCCCGTCGCCGCCACCCCAGTGCCGCGACCCCGGTCGAGGGGTCCTTCGCGCACCCCTCCGAGGCCCTCTTCGCCCGGCTCCTCACGGTGTCGGGGTACGACTGGGTCTACGAGCCCGTGGAGTTCCCCCTCGAGTGGGGACCCGACGGCACGCCCACGCGGGCCTTCCGGCCCGACTTCTACCTCGCCGGGCCCCGCGTCTTCGTCGAGCTGACGGTGCTCGCCCAGCGCCTGGTGACGCGTAAGAACCAGAAGGTCCGCCGGTTCCGCGACCTCTACCCCGAGGTGCCCCTCGTGGTGGTGTACCGACGCGACTTCGAGCGGCTCCTCGAGCGCGCGCGCCTCATCACCCCGCTCGAGGAGGCCGCGTAGTGGACGAGCGACGCAGCCACCTCTACGACGTGCACGTCGAGCTCGGGGCGAAGATGGTCCCCTTCGGCGGCTGGCTGATGCCCCTCGCGTACCCCACGGGCACCCTCGCCGAGCACCTGGCCTGCCGGCGCGACGCCGTGGTGTTCGACGTGAGCCACCTCGGCACGGTGCGCTGCGAGGGGCCGGGGGCCTTCGACGCCCTGCAGGCGACCCTGACCAACGACCTTGCCAAGGTCGGTCCGGGCCGGGCCCAGTACACCCACCTGCTCACCGAGGACGGCTTCGTCGTCGACGACATCATCGTGTGGTGGGTGGCCGAGGACTCCTTTGACGTCATGCCCAACGCCTCGAACACCTCCGGGGTGCTCTCGGCGCTGCCGGGGGTCGACGTGACGGGCGCGCGCAGCGTGCTCGCCGTGCAG
>NCBE01000112.1 GCA_002255565.1 Actinobacteria bacterium 21-73-9 | reverse complement strand
CGAGGCCTCGTCGAGGCCCTGGGCCAGCGTCGTCCAGGCGAGCAGGGCGCACTTGATGCGCACCGGGAACTTCACCACGCCGGCGAGGGCCGCCAGCTCGCCCAGGGTGCGCACGTCGAGCGGCTCGGGCTCGGCGCCCTCGTCCAGGCGGGTCTCGGTGACGGTCATGAGCTCGCGGAACCGCTCGAGCGCGGCGCGGACCTCCTCGAGGGTCTTGCCCTTGACGGCCGCGCCCATGAGCGAGGCGCTGGCCTGGGAGATCGAGCAGCCCCGGCCCGTCATCTTGAGGTCGACCAGCCGGCCGTCGCGCAGTTCGAGGTAGAGGGTCAGCTCGTCGCCGCACAAGGGGTTGAAGCCCTCGACGCGGTGGGCGGGCGGCGTGGCCAGCTCGCCCCGGTTGCGCGGGGTGCGGTAGTGGTCGAGGATGATCTCGCGGTAGAGGTCGTCGAGGTGGGCCACGGCTAGGCGAAGAGGGTGACGGCGTGGTCGAGGCCCTCGATCAGGGCGTCGGTGTCACGGGTGAGCGAGTACGGCCCGAAGGAGGCCCGGGCGGTGGCGGCGAGGCCGAAGCGGCGCATGAGGGGCTTGGCGCAGTGGTGGCCCGGGCGCACGCACACCCCGTGCTGATCGAGGACCTGGGCCACGTCGTGGGGGTGGACGCCTTCGACGTCGAGGCTGAGCACGCCCCCGCGATCGACCACGTCGCGCGGGCCGATCACGCGCACCCGGCCCGCGAAGGTGTCCTCGAGGCGCTCGAGGGCGTCGCGGGTGAGCTCGCGCTCGTGGGCCTCGACGGCGTCGGGGCCGAGGCCCTCGAGGTAGCGCACGGCGGCGTGGAGCCCGACGGCCTCGGCGATCGGCGGCGTGCCCGCCTCGAAGCGGGCGACCCCGTTCGCCGGAGTGAAGCCGTCGGTGCGCACGTCGGCGATCATCCCGCCGCCCCCGAGGAAGGGGGGCATCGCCTCGAGCAGCGAGCGTCGCGCCCAGAAGACTCCGATACCGGTGGGCCCGAGCATCTTGTGAGCGCTGAAGGCGAGAAAGTCGATCCCGTCGCGCGCGACGTCGGTCGAGCCGTGGGCGACGGACTGCGCGCCGTCCACGGCGAAGAGCGCCCCGTGGTCGTGGGCGAGGCGGGCCAGGGCGGCGAGGTCGTTGCGCGTGCCGAGCACGTTGGACATGCCGGTGACGCTGAGCAGCTTCGCCCCGTCGAGCAGCCGCTCGACGAAGGAGAGGTCGAGGCGGAAGTCGTCGCCGACCGGGATGAAGCGGACCTCGATCCCGTGGCTGTCGCGCAGTTGGAACCAGGGGACGACGTTGGCGTGGTGCTCCATCTCGGTCACGACGACGACGTCGCCGGGCTTTAGCTGGGACGCCCCCCAGCTGCGGGCGAGCAGGTTGAACGACTCGGTCGTGTTCTTGGTGAACACGACCTCCTCGGCGCCGCCGGGGGCGTTGATGAAGCGCGCGACGGCCGCGCGGGCGCCCTCGTAGTCGGCGGTCGCCTCCTCAGCGGTGAGGTAGACGCCCCGGTGGACGTTGGAGTGGTGGTCCTCGTAGTAGCGGTCCATCGCCTCGATCACCGCGCGCGGCGGCAGGGTGCTCGAGGCCGAGTCGAGGTAGGCGAGCGGATGCCCGTGCACCCGGCGGTGGAGCATCGGCACGTCGCCACGCACGCGCGACGGGCTGTAACTCGTCACGCGCTCACCGTGCGCCAGGCGTCGTAGCCCCGCTGGTCGATCCGTCGGGCGACCTCGGCGTCGCCGCTCTCGACGATGCGCCCGTCGACGAGCACGTGGACGCGGTCGGGCGCGATCTCGTCGAGCAGCTTCACGTAGTGGGTCACGAGGACGACGCCCATCGCGGGGTGGCGCTCGCGGACCGTGGTCACCCCTCGCGCGACCACCCGCAGGGCGTCGATGTCGAGGCCCGAGTCGGTCTCGTCCAGGAGCGCCACGACGGGCTCGAGCAGGGCCATCTGGAGGACCTCGTTGCGCTTGCGCTCCCCGCCGGAGAAGCCGTCGTTGAGGTGGCGCTCGGCGAAGGCGTCGTCGATGCCGAGGCGCTCCATCCACTCGGCGAGCTCGAGGCGGACCTCGAGCACGCTCAGCTCTTCGAGCCCCCGGCGTGCGGCGATGGCCTGGCGCAGGAACTGGATGACCGAGACCCCGCCGATGGCCTCGGGGTACTGGAAGGCCATGAACAGCCCCGCCCGGGCCCGCTCGTCGGGGCTCCAGCCGGTGACGTCCTGGCCGGCGAGCACGATCCGCCCCCGCGTGACGGTGTAGCCGGGGTGTCCCATGACGACGCTGGCGAGCGTGGACTTGCCGGCCCCGTTCGGGCCCATGAGGGCGTGCACCTCGCCCGGGCGCACCACGAGGTCGACCCCGCGCAGGATCGGGGCCCCGTCGGCCTCGACGTGGAGGTCGGTCAGCTCGAGCAGGGCGTCGGACACGCCACGAGCCTAATGGGGGCGACCCCCGGGCTCACCAGCCGCGCGCGACCCACTCCTCGAGGTGGGGCGACTCCGCGCCGAGGGTCGAGGGGGCGCCGTGGCCGGGCCAGAAGGTCGTCTCGCCGGCGAAGGGCTGCAGGAGCCGATTCTCGATCGAGGCGATGATGGTCGCGAAGTCCCCGCCCTCGAAGCTGGTGTTGCCGGGCCCGCCCGGGAAGAGGGTGTCCCCGGTGAACAGCACCGGGCGCTCCTCGAGGGCGAAGCAGACGCTGCCCGGGGTGTGGCCGGGAGTGTGGATCGCGCGCAGTCGCAGGTCGCCCACCGCGACGACCTCGCCGTCGTCGACGAGGTGGTCGTGGCCCGAGAGGTGGTGGGCGTCCTCGGTCCTGACCCAGACCGGCACGCCGGCGGCGCGCATCTCGGCGACGGCCCCGACGTGGTCCCAGTGACCGTGGGTCGTGAGGACGACCTCGACGCCGAGCTCGTCGACGAGCGCCACCAGCCGCTCGGGCTCGTTGGCCGCGTCAATCAGGACCGCGCGCCCGCTGCGCCGGCCGCGCACGACGTAGACGTTGTTCTCGACCGGCCCCACGACGAGCCGGTGGACCTCGACGGCCGGATCGGACCAGACGGTCTCGGTGGATCCCACTGCGGAAGTGTGCCACGAAACCGGGCCCGGTGGGACTTGGCTAGTCTCGTTGGGGCGCCGCAGAGAGGGGTCGGGCGATGAATTTCGGCTTTAGCGAGGAGCAGGACGAGCTGCGCAAGATGGTGCGGCGATTCCTCGAGGAGAAGTCCCCCGAGACCGAGGTGCGCCGCTTGATGGCCACGGCCGAGGGGTACGACCCGGCGGTGTGGGAGCAGATGGCCCGCGAGCTCGCCCTCCAGGGGCTCGGCATCCCCGAGGCCTTCGGGGGCCAGGGGTTCGGCCCGGTCGAGCTCTACGTCGTCTTCGAGGAGATGGGGGCGGCCCTGATGTGCGCGCCGTACTTCTCCACCGTCGCCCTGGCGGCGAACGCCGTCTCGTTCGTCGGCGGGCCCGAGGACCACGCGCGCTACCTGCCGGGCATCGCCGGCGGCGAGACGATCGCGACCGTGGCCCTCACCGACGACTCCGGGTCGTGGGACGTCGCGGCCTGCGCGGCGAGCGCCCGTCGCGACGGCGACGCCTGGCGGGTGAGCGGCGTGCGCAACTACGTCACCGACGGGTCGACGGCGGGCCTGATCCTGGTGCCGGCGACGACCGGGGCGGGCCTCTCGCTCTTCGCGGTCGACGGCGACGCGGCCGGCCTCTCGCGCGAGTCGCTGGCGACGATGGACCAGACGCGCAAGCAGAGCCGTCTCGTCCTCGAGGACGTCCTCGCGACCCTCGTGGGCGTCGACGGCGGGGCGGGCGACGGGCTCGCCACGACCCTCCAGGTCGCCGCCGCGATGCTGGCCGCCGAGCAGGTGGGCGGGGCCCAGCGGGTCCTCGACAGCTCGGTCGAGTACGCCAAGACCCGCGTCCAGTTCGGGCGGCCCATCGGGTCGTTCCAGGCGATCAAGCACAAGTGCGCCGACATGCTCCTCGACGTCGAGTCGGCCAAGTCGGCCGCGTACTACGCCGCGTGGGCGGCCCAGGAGCGAAACGAGGAACTGCCCATCGCCGCGAGCCTCGCCAAGTCGTTCTGCTCGGAGGCCTACTTCCACTGCGCCGCCGAGAACATCCAGATCCACGGCGGCATCGGCTTCACCTGGGAGCACCCGGCCCACCTCTACTTCAAGCGGGCCAAGAGCTCCGAGCTCTTCCTCGGCGACCCCAGCTACCACCGCGAGCTCCTCGCCCAGCGCCTGGGTATCTAGCGCGGTGCTCGTCACCGAGCAGCTGGCGAGCGCCACCTCGACGCTCGAGCTGCGCGTGTGCACCTCGGGGTCGCGGCCCGTCGTCGGCCACGTCCTGGTCCTCGCCCACGGCCTGCCCCGTCTCATGGGCATGGGCCGTCAGGCCGCGGGACTGCTGCCGGAGCTGGCCGAGCACGTCGCCAACGAGTCGGGCTGGACCGTGGCGACCGGCACCCTCTCGGGCGTCGGGGCCAGCACCGGGACCTTCAGCGCGAGCCAGTGGCGCGACGACCTCGCGGCCATCGTCGAGCGGGTCGCCGAGGGCGAGGGGCGCGTCTCGATCGCCGGCTTCGGCTTCGGGGGGGCGCTCGCCCTCGCGGTGGCCGCCGGCGACGACCGGGTGCGCGGCGTGGCGACCTTCGCCTCGCCCGCCCACCTCGAGCGCTGGATCGGCTCGCCCGTCGAGTTCCACCATTCGGTCCAGGTGGCCGGCGTCGTCGGGGACCCCGAGGACCTGCTCGCCCCCGACGCCCTGGCGGCCGACGTGCTCTCGGTCGACCCGCTCGGCGCGATCGCTACGGTGGCGCCGCGCCGGCTGCTCGTGGGCCACGGCACCGACGACGTCGAGGTGCCCGCCGGCGACGCCCGCGACCTCGTCGCCGCGGCCGACGGCCGCGCGGAGCTGCGCCTCATCCAGGGCGCGGGCCACCAGTTAAGGGCCGACCCCCGGATGGTGGCGACGCTCCTGGGCTGGCTCGACCGGCACCGCTGAGAGGGCGTCGTCGAGCGCGCGGCGCAGCGCGCGCGCCGCGGCGCCCGGGTCGGCGGCCTCGGTGAGGGCGCGCACGACGACGAAGTGGCGCAGCCCCTCTCCCACGAGCGCGCCCACCGTCGCCGCGCCCACCCCGCCGGTGACAAAGACCGGCCGGTCGCTGCGGCGCTGGGCGGCGAGCGCGTAGCCCACCCCCGTGCCCGGGCGCCCCGCCTTGGTGGGGGTGGCCACGATGGGGCCCGCGCTCAGGTAGCTGGCCGAGGTCGCGAGGGCGGACTCGAGCTCGGCCTCGGCGTGGGTCGACAGCCCGACGATCGCCGCCTCGCCCAGCAGCGCGCGACAGCGGGCCACCGAGACGTCGTCCTGGCCGACGTGGACCCCGTCGGCGCCGACCTCGGCGGCGAGCTCGGGGGAGTCGTTCACCACGAAGGGCACACCTGGACGACGTCGACGCCGCCCTCCACGACGGCCCGCACGAAGTCGGTGAGGTCCTCGCGCAGTCCCACGCACAGGTAGAGGCGGCGACTCGCCAGGCTGAGCACGGGTCCACGTTAGGGGGCTCGCGCGGCCCCGGTGGGGCAGAATGGAGCCGTGCAGATCCCCGCGAAGGCCGAGTACGCCATCCGCGCGCTGCTCAGCCTCGCCGCGAGTGACGCCTCGGTCAGCGCCGAGCACCTGGCCCACGAGCAGGACCTGCCGGCGAAGTTCCTGGGCGCGATCCTCTCGGACCTGCGCCGCGGCGGGCTGGTCACGAGCCAGCGCGGACCCGAGGGTGGCTTCCGGCTGGCTAGGGACCCCGACGCGATCATGATCGCCGACATCCTGCGCGTGGTGAGCGGCCCCATGGCCGGGGTGCGGGGCATGCGGCCCGAGACCCTCATCTACGAGGGGTCGGCCCAGCATCTGCGCGACGTCTGGGTGGCGGTGCGCGCCGCGCTGCGCGAGGTGCTCGAGCACGTCACCCTCGGCCAGGTCCTGCGCGGGGACCTGCCCACGGCGGTGACGCGCTTCAGCGACGACCCCGACGCCTGGATCACCCGGATCATATGACCGTCGTGCACACCGACGGCGCCTGCCGCGGCAACCCCGGCCCCGGGGGCTGGGCGTGGGCGGCGGGTCGGACGCGCTACGCGAGCGGCGCCGAGGCCCACACCACCAACCAGCGCATGGAGCTCACGGCCGTCCTCGAGGCGCTGCGGGCGAACCCCGCCGGCGCGATCGAGGTGGTGAGCGACTCGAACTACGTCGTGCGCTGCTTTCACGACCGGTGGTACGTCGGGTGGCGGCGCCGCGGCTGGCGCAACAGCCAGAACCAGCCCGTCGCGAACCGGGACCTGTGGGAGGCGCTGCTGCCCCTGGCGCTGGACTCTGAGCGCGAGGTGCGCTTCTCGTGGGTGCGCGGACACGCCGGGGACCCCATGAACGAGTTCGTCGACCGCCTCGCGAGCGCGGCAGCCGACGCCCAGCGGGGCCAGAGCGCCTGATCGCGTCGGGCCCTTCGCCCGGGGAACATTAGGATTCCCCGGGGGGTAGGTCGGGACGACGGAAAGGTGTGACCGTGGCTGACGGGGTCCAGCAGTACGACGTGGTCGTGATCGGCGGGGGCCCCGGTGGCTACGCCGCCGCCCTCTACGGGGCCTCGGCGGGGCTGACGATCGCCCTCGTGGAGCGGGACAAGGTCGGCGGCACCTGCCTGCACCGGGGCTGCGTGCCGGCCAAGGAGTTCCTCGAGACGGCCCACGTGCGCCGCACGCTCGAGCACGCCTCGGACTTCGGCTTCACGACCAAGGGGCTCTCGGTCGACTTCGCGGTGAGCCAGGCCCGCAAGAACGAGGTCGTCGACAAGCTCCACAAGGGCCTGTCGGGCCTGCTCAAGGGACGCTCGGTGACCGTGCTGAACGGCACGGCGCGCCTCGAGGCCGACCACCGGGTCGTCGTGGTCGACGGGGCCGACCAGGGCGCCGAGCTCGTGGGCGCGAGCGTGATCGTCGCCGCCGGCTCGGTCCCGCGCACGCTGCCCGGGCTCGAGCCCGACGGCAAGTTCGTGCTCACCTCGGACGAGTTCTTGGACCTCACCGCGCTGCCGGCGCGCGCGGTCGTGGTCGGGGGCGGGGCCATCGGCTGCGAGTTCGCCTCGATGCTCGCCGACATGGGCACGGCGGTCACGATCCTCGAGTTCCTCCCCTCGATCCTCGCGGGCTGTGACGCCGAGGTCGCCGGGGTCGTCCAGCGGGCCTTCAAGAAGCGCGGGATCGACGTGCGCACCGGGGTGACGGTGACCGGTCACGCCCCCAAGAAGTCGTCGACGGCCGTCACGATCGAGGGCGGCGAGGCGATCGAGACCGACCTCATCGTCGTGTCGGTGGGCCGTCGGCCGCGCACCGAGGACCTTCTGGGCGAGGGCACCGGCGTGGCGATCGACGAGCGGGGCTTCGTCGTCGCCGACGGTCTCCAGCGCACCGCGGCCGCCGGGGTCTACGCGGTGGGCGACGTGGTCGCCGGGTCGCCCCAGCTCGCCCACGTGGGCTTCGCCGAGGCCATCGTGGCGATCAAGACGATCCTCGGCGAGAGCACGGTGCCGGTCGACTACGACCGCGTGCCCTGGGCCATCTACTCGAACCCCGAGGTCGCCTTCGTGGGGCTCACCGAGGCGGCCGCCAAGGAGCGCGGGATCGAGGTCGTGGTGAAAAAGGACCCCTTTGGCGGCAACAGCCGGGCCCAGATCATCGGGGAGACCGACGGGGTGGTGAAGGTCATCGCCGAGAAGCGGCCCGACGGCTCGGCCGGACAACTGCTCGGGGTCCACATGGCCGGTCCCTGGGTGACCGAGCAGCTCGGCGCGGGCTACTACGCGGTCAACTGGGAAGCGACGGCCGAGGAGGCCGCCGCCTTGATCCAGCCCCACCCCTCGCTGTCGGAGACCTTCGGCGAGACCCTCCTCGCGCTCGCCGGGCGGGGGCTGCACGTTGGTTGAGGTCACGCTGCCCTCGCTGGGCGAGTCGGTCACCGAGGGGACCATCACCCAGTGGTTCAAGAGGGTCGGCGACCTCGTCGCCCGCGACGAGCCCCTCTTCGAGGTCTCGACCGACAAGGTGGACTCCGAGATGCCCTCCCCGGCCGCGGGCGTCCTGACCGAGATCTTGGCCGGGGAGGGTGACACCGTCACGACGGGCGCGCGCGTGGCCGTGATCGACGAGACCCAGACCGTGGCCGTCGCCCCGTCGCCGGCGGCCACTCCCGCGCCCCCCTCTGGCGAACCCGCGCCCGAGGTGGTCCCGAGCGGGCGCGCGCCGGTGACCTTGCGACCCGACGAGACCGTCGGGGGCGTCGTGCTCTCACCGGTGGTGCGCCGGATCCTCGCCGACGGGGGGGTCGCCCCCTCGAGCGTCGCGGGATCGGGGCCCGGCGGGACGATCACGCGCCGCGACGCCGAGCGGGCCGTGGCCCTGGGACCGACTGAGGAGGTCGCCGTCGCGCTGAGCCTCGGGCAGCGGCGCATGGGCCAACACCTGACCTTCTCGGCCCAGGTCTGCCCCCAGGGCTTCGTGGCGATCGAAG
>NCBE01000111.1 GCA_002255565.1 Actinobacteria bacterium 21-73-9 | reverse complement strand
ATGGTCAAGCCTGGGGTCACCACGGCGGACGTGGTCTCCACCTGGCCGCGGGCCGAGGAGTTCGGCTTCCCGAGCGAGGAGGCCGCGTTCGGGCTGCAGTACGGCCACGGCGTGGGGCTCTCGATCTGGGAGCGGCCGATCTTCAGCCGGATGATCTCGCTCGAGCACCCCGAGACGCTCGAGGAGGGGATGGTCTTCGCCCTGGAGACCTACTGGCCGGCGGCCGACGGGTGGTCGGCCGCGCGCATCGAGGAGGAGGTCGTCGTCACGGCCACCGGGTGCGAGGTGATCACCAAGTTCCCGGCCGAGGAGCTGCTCGTGGCCGGCCAGCGCTACTTCAGCGCGGGCGGGCCGGTCACGGGCCTGCGCGAGAGCCAGTCGCACCTCAACACCGAGGCCGGGCGCGCGGGGGCGTAGCCCGGTCGCTCGCGGCGGTGGCTAGCCTGCGCCCGAGGGGGTGTCGTGGCGCGAGTCCGGGGTCGGGTGTTCGTCGGCGCGCTCGTCGCGCTCGTCGTCGGCCTTGGTGCGGCTCCGGCGGGGGCGTCGCCGGCGCCGTGGCAGACCGCGAGTCCCCTCGCGGGGATCGCCGGGATCAACGCCGGCGGCTACGCCCAGGTGAGCGCCCTGTCGTGCCCGGCGACGGGGGCCTGCGTGGGAGCCGGCGGCTACAGCGTCTCTAAGAGCGTCACCGAGGCGTTCGTCGCGAGCGAGTCGGGGGGCGTCTGGAGCCGGGCGCGCGCCCTGCCCGGCTTCGCGACGCTGAACGCCGGGGGCCAGCTCGGTTCCTCCCTCGCGGTCTCGTGTCCCGCGGCCGGCCAGTGCGTGGTCGGGGGAAGCTACACCGACGCCGCCGGCGTGCCCCACGCGTTCATCGACGTCGAGGTCGACGGCGTCTGGAGCCCGGCCGAGGAGGTGCCCGGGATGGCCACGCTCACCTCGGGCGCGCTGGCGAGCGCGCTCACGAGCGTGTCGTGCTCGTCCGCCGGGTCGTGCGCGGCCGGGGGCATCGCGGCGCTCTCGGCGAGCGACCTGGAGCCCTGGGTCGACGTCGAGGTCGGCGGCGTCTGGGGCCCGGCCGTGCCGGTGCCCGGGATGGCCACGCTCGACGCCGGTCAGCAGGCGAGCGTCTTTTCGGTCTCGTGCGCGAGCGCCGGGTGCGCGGCCGCGGGCCAGTACACCGACGCCAACGGGGCCACCCAGGTCTTCGTCGTCTCCGAGAGCGCGGGCGTCTGGTCGGCGGCCCTCCCCGTGCCGGGCCCGAGCGGGAACGTCACGCCCGGCCAGCCCCTGCCCCCGTCCATCGCCTGTCCCGCCGCGGGCGCCTGCAGCCTGGCCTACGACCTCAAGGACGTCGCGGGGGTCGAACAGGCCTACGTCGACACCGAGTCGGGCGGCGTGTGGCCCGCGGCCACGCCGGTGAGCGGGGTGAGCACCCCCGCGGTGGGCGCGGTGGTCCTCGCGCTGTCGTGCGCCGCGCCGGGGGAGTGTGCGGCCGTCGGCGCCTACGGCGACGGCCAGAAGAACGCCCAGGCCATGGTGGTCGACGAGGTCGCCGGCGCGTGGCGCCCGGCGACCGAGTTGCCCGCCTCGGGGCCGCTCAACGCCGGCGGGGGCGCCGTGCTCCAGAGCGTCGACTGCTACGCGGCGGGCGCGTGCGTCGCCGGGGGCGTCTACACCGACGCCACGGGCTTCGCCCAGGCTCTCATCGCCGGCGAGTCGGGGGGCGTGTGGGGCCCGGCCGAGGAGCTGCCGGGCTCGGCCACGCTCAACGTCGGCGGCGACGGCGACGTGTCGGCCCTGTCGTGCACCAGCGCCGGCGGCTGTGCGGCCGGGGGGTACTTCTCCGACGCGGCCCGCCACTACGAGGTCCTCGTGGACGCGACGGCGCCGCTCGTCGTGCCCGAGGCCCCGCTCGTGAGGCTGCGCGGGGTTGGTGCGCGCTCGGTGCGCCTCGCGGTGAGCGCACCCGGCGCGAGCGCCCCGGCGAGCGAGGTCGAGTACTCCCTCGACGGGGGCCCCTGGCGACGCGGGGCGGCCGCGGCCGACCTCGTCGTCGGGGGTCTGCGCCCGGCGACGACCTACCGCATTGGCGTGCGCCTGGTCGACGTCCGGGGCCCGGGCCCCGCCCGGCGGCTCAGCGTGCGCACGCGCTGAGCATCCCCCCAGGGAGGGTCCGGTCTCGCCAGAATGGGGACGTCCGGGGCGACCCGGTGGTGGAGGTTCCGTGGGCACAGGGCAGTCCGCGCGCGTGGCGCGCAGTGGGGGCGAGCGCGTACTGGTCGGCACGTACGTGCGCGAGCTCCTGCTCGGGGCCAGTCACGAGATCGAGGGGGCCGCGGCCCGGGCCCGCGAGAGTGGGACGTCTGACGCCTACGACCCCGAGCTGACCCGGCTCCTGCGGGTCTCGCTGCGACGGGTGCGCTACCAGCTGGCCGCGCTCAGCGCGGTCGAGCCCACCTTGAAGACCCGAGGCGTGCGCCGGCGCCTAGCCGAGATCAGCGAGCCCTTCGGGGCCCTGCGTGACGCCCAGGTCCTCGAGGATGTCGTGAGGGACGCCCTCGGCGCGCGCCGACGGCGCGGCGACGGCAAGAGGATACTGAAGCACGCCCGGCGCGAGCGCCGCCGCGCCGAGCGCCCGGTACGCCGGGCCCTCGACGCCGGGGCGTCGGTCACGGCGCTCACCGTCCTCGACGACTACCGCCGGGGGCTGCCGTTCCAGATATGGCTGCTCGGCGACGCCGAGCCCCTCGCGCGCAAGGCGCTCGCGGCGACCTTCCGCGACCTGGCGCGCGCGGCCAAGCGCGCGAAGAAGCGCCCGAGCGACAAGCGGCTCCACGAGTTGCGCATCGAGGCCAAGCGCGCCATGTACGTCGCGCGCGGCTTCGCCGAGCTGCTCGGGCCCCGGGTCGAGGTTCTGGCCGAGCGGCTGAGCGACCTGCAGAGCACCCTCGGTCGCCAGCACGACCACGTGAACGTGGCCGGGTGGCTGCGCCGGCTGGGCCGCGAGCGCCGGGGCCTGCGCCGACGCGCCGGGCGCCTCGCGCGCGAGGAGTCGCGCCGCGCGGCCAAGGAGGCCCGGCGGTGGCGCGACCTGTGGAAGTCGGCCGAGAAGGCCGCGGCGCGCGCGCTCTAGCCGATCGCGACCGAGCGGCTCGCCACCACGTCGCCGGCCGAGGTCGCCACGTCGACGCCGTAGGTGCCGGCCACGACGTGGAGCGTCCCGTGGGTGTAGACGGCGAGCGAGCCGACCGGGACGTCCACCGCGACGGTGGCGGTGGCCCCGGGGGCGAGGGTGACCCGTCCCACGCCGCGCAGCTGGCCGAAGGTCTCGCCGGTGGCGGCGGGGTCGCGGACGTAGACCTCGACGACCTCGGTGCCCGCGCGCGACCCGGTGTTGGTCACCCCGACGCTCACGTGCACGCGGCCGCCCTCGAGGGCGGCCCGCGCGCCCGAGAGGGCGAAACGGGTGTAGGAGAGGCCGTAGCCGAAGGGGAAGAGGGGGCGCACGTGATGGGCCTCGAACCAGCGGTACCCCATCTCGAGCCCGGCCACCCCGGCGCCGAAGTGCACGACGTCGTTGACGCCGGGGTAGGCGCGCGGCGAGGCGAGGGGGCTCTGGGCGAGCGAGCGGGGGAAGGTGATCGGCAGGCGCCCCGACGGGTCGACCGCGCCGGTGAGGATCGAGCCGAGGGCGCGACCCATCTCCTCGCCCCCGTACCAGGCCTCGACCACGCCGGCGACCGTGCTCAGCCACGGCATCGCCACCGGGTTCGAGGTGTCGAGGACGACGACCGTGTGGGGGTTGGCCCGAGCCACGGCCGCGACGAGGGCGTTCTGGTCCCCGGGCAGGGTGAGACCGGCGAGGTCCGCGCCCTCGCCGGCCGGAGCGCCGACCACGACGACGGCGACGGCCGCGCGCCGGGCCGCGCGCACGGCCTGGGCGATGGCCGGTGACGCGTCGGCGAGGCCGAGGGCCGGGGCGCCCTGGCGCACCACGCTGAACCAGCGCAGGTCCACCGCGTAGGTGCGCCGTGGCTGGAGGCGCACGGTCGCGGTCACGACGCGCGAGGCGTGCAGCCCCGCCGAGGCGATCGTGAGCCGGCCGTTGAGACTGAGCCAGGCGTCACCGACGGTGCGCAGGCTCAAGACGTAGAGCCCCGCGCGGCTCACGCGCAGCGTCGTGGTGTACCGGCTCCATCCCCGGCCCGTGCCTGGGGCGTCGGCGGTGATGACGGCGTTGGTGACGTTCGCCGGTTGACGGACCTGGAGGTGGGCCGTGTGGGCGGCGAGTGAGATCGAGGGCAGGGTCGTCGTCGGGTGGTCGGCGAGGGTGCGCAGGGACTTGAGCGCGAAGGTGCTCGGAGCGCCCGCGCAGTACGTGACCCGACTGCGCGGCCCGAGGGCCGCGCTCAGACCCGCGAGCGGAGTGACGACGAAGGGCGCGAGCACGTGGGCGCTGCCCTGGCCGGTGGTGAGAGGGCTTCGCGCGTAGGCGCCGATCACCGCGACCGACCGGGGGTGCGCGAGCGGAAGGACGTTCCGCGCGTCCTTCAACAGCACGACGCCGGCCTGGCCCTCGGCCAGGGCGAGGGCGGCGTGCGCCGGGCTGAGCGCGGGGGCCCGCGCGTCGATGTGGCGCGGGTGGGCCACGAGGCCGTGGGCGAAGAGCACGGTGAGCACGCGGCGCACCGCCCGGTCGAGGGCGCGTCCGGCGAGCCGGTGGTGCTCCACGAGCCAGGCCAGGGAGGGCCCGTGCACGCCCTTGATCATGTCGAGCCCCCGCGAGAAGGCGAGGGCGGTGTTCTTCGTGGCTCGCAGGTCGGCGCGCACGACGCCCGTGAAGCCCCAGCGCGCGAGGGCCCCGTAGAAGTAGGGGCTGTTGCAGGGCCGGACGTTGTTGACGAGTCCGGTCGCGCACATCACGGCCGCCACGGGCGCCCCGTGCAGGATCGCCCGGAAGGGGGCGTCGTAGAGCTCGACCAGCGCGCGGCGCCCGATCGCCTGGTCGATCCGGGCCCGGGCCGTCTCTTGGGTGTAGCCCCCGAGGTGCTTGAGCATCGTGAGGTCCCCCGAGGAGTCGATCCCCCGGGTGAGGGCGAGGCCCATGGTCGTTGCGAGGAACGGGTCCTCGCCCAGGGTCTCGTAGAGCCGACCGCTCAGGGGCACGCGGTCGAGGTTGAGCTCGGGGGCCTGGACGACGTCGATGCCCTTGGCGCGTGCCTCGGCCCCGAGCGCGGCGCCCACCGCGTGCGCGAGCGCCGGGTCGAAGCTGGCCGCCAGGTCGAGCGCACTCGGGAACTGGGTGACCCCGGTCACGCGCCCGGCGACGCCGACCGGCCCGTCGGACAAGGTGAGGGCCGGCAGGCAGAGCCGGGCGATGGGGGTAGTCATGTTCTCGATCCCGTCCCCGTTGTGCAGCGACACCAAGGTGACCTTCTCGGCCAGGGTGAGACGGGTCGCGACCTCGCGCGCGAGTCCGGCCGGCGAGGCGCCGCGGCGGGCCTGGGCCACCCACGGACAGCGCGCGGCGAGCGGCACCGCGCCCGACGACGCCGACCGCGCCGCGCCGGCGGGGGCGGCGAGGGCC
>NCBE01000110.1 GCA_002255565.1 Actinobacteria bacterium 21-73-9 | reverse complement strand
ACCGCGTCTACGGGGCCGCCGGCCAGCAGCCCGACTACCAGGTCTCCTCGGCCGTGTTCGAGAGCAACCTCGGCGGCGGCGGCGAGATCGCCTCGGTCGCCCAGTACTACCGGACGACGACGATGGTGCGCCGCGACACCGCCGAGATGAGCCGCGCGGGCTTCGGCCGCTGCTTCGTCGACTCCCAGGCGGCGCTGCTGCTGGGCGAGGAGGGCCAGTCGACGGCGGCCCCGCCGGGGCCCGTGTCGTGGCGGCCCCGCACGCTCTTGTCGTCGGTCTTCGCGCGCCGCCCTGGTCGCGACGATCCAGTCGCGCGTGAGCGCCTCCTCGGCGCGCGCCGCCTAGGACTCCTCGTCGAAGAGGGCGGCCCAGACCGACCCGGGCAGCGCGCGGGCCAGGCGCACCGAGGCGCGATAGCCGCGCTCGCCCGGGCCGGGCTGGTCGTCGCGCATAAGGTTGGCCATCACCACGAGGAGCTCGTTCATCACCGGCGCCACCCGCAGGCCGGCGCCGACGCACGCCGCGAGGACCCGAGGCTCGGAGAGCAGGCGCACGAAGGCCCGCGCGAGCAGGTAGTAGTCGCCGTAGCGGGCCTCGAGGCGGGTCTCGTACTCTTCGAGCACCGACGCGTCGTCGGCCCGGAGGGCCTCGCCGAGCACGCCCGCGGCGAGCCGGCCCGTCTCGTAGCCGTAGGCGATGCCCTCGCCGTTGAAGGGGTTGATGGCGCTCGCGGCGTCGCCCACCACGAGCGTGTTGGCCCCCACGCGGGGCCCGCGCGAGAGCCCCATCGGGAGCCGTCCGCCCGTCGGCGCCCCGAGCGAGGTCGTCGCGTCGAGTCCCCACTCGGCGCCGATCTGGGCCACGAAGCGCTCCTGGAGCCGGGTGGTGTTGATCCCGCGCCACGCGCCGGCCGTCGACAGGAGCCCGACGCCCACGTTGAGCCGTCCGTCGCCGAGGGGGAAGACCCAGCCGTAGCCCGGGACCGGGCGGCCCTCCTCGTCGCGCAGCTCGAGGAACGAGTCGATCCAGGGCTCGTCGTGGCGCTCGCTGGTGTAGTAGCCCCGCAGCGCCATGCCCATCGGCCACCGGCGGTTGCGCGCGACGCCGAGGGCCCGTCCGAGGCGCGAGTGCTGGCCGTCGGCCGCCACGACGTAGCGCGCGCGCAGCTCGGCGCACTCGCCGGAGGCGACGTCGCGCACGACGACCCCGCGGGCGCCCCCGAGGCGACCGGGGGCGCCGGGGGAGGGCTCGAGGAGGTCGGTCGCCTCGACGTGGGTCACCACGACCGCGCCCAGGGCCCGCGCGTGGTGCGCCACCAGCCCGTCGAGGTCGAAGCGGGTGATCGTGTAGCCGTAGTCGGGGAAGCGGGGGTGCTCGGGCCAGGTCATCTCGAGGGTGGCGCCGAAGCCGTGGGCGCGCAGGCCGCGGTAGCGGTGTCCGTGGGCCGCGACCTCGCCCTCGAGGCCCATGTCGGCGAGCTGGCGCACCGAACGCGGGGTCAGCCCGTCACCGCAGGTCTTCTCGCGCGGGAACTCCTTCTTCTCCACCACGCACACGGACCAGCCGGCACGCGCGAGCCAGTAGGCGCACGCCGAGCCCGAAGGCCCGGCGCCGACCACCACCACGTCGTAGGGGGTCGCGGCCACACTCGACAGGGGCTGGTCGGGCACCCGGACACCTTAGGCGCGAGCGCGCGCGGCGCCGGTGCGCGCGCGTCGGGGGGAGGCTCGCGGACCTGGTAGAAAAGATAGACGTGAGCCAGTACCTCCCACTGCTGGTGATGCTCGCGTTGGGCATCGTCTTCGTCGCGGGCTCCCTGGTCGTATCGGCCGTCCTCGCCCCCCACAAGCGGCCGAGCGACGCCAAGCTCGCCCCCTACGAGTGCGGCATCGTGCCCGAGGCCGAGTCGCCCCAGCGCTTCCCGGTGCGCTTCTACCTGGTGGCGATGATCTTCGTGATCTTCGACATCGAGGTCGTCTTCATGTACCCCTTCGCGGTGGTGTTCCACCAGCTCGGGGTGTTCGGGCTCGTCGAGGTGCTGATCTTCTCGGCCACCGTGTTCGGGGCCCTGGTCTTCCTCGTGAGCGAGGGGGCGCTCACCTGGGGCCCGGTCAAGCACCTGGTGCGCGCGATGCCCGCGCGCACGACCTCCTCGACGATCCAGCGCATCGGCGCTAAGAGCGAGCGGGTGGCCTGATGGCCCTGGAGGACCTCCACCACAACTTCCTCACCGGACGGCTCGAGGACATGGTTCGCTGGGCCCGTCGGGCCTCGGTGTGGCCGGCGACGTTCGGGCTGGCGTGCTGCGCGATCGAGATGATGGCCGCCGGGGCGGCCGACTACGACCTCGCGCGCTACGGGATGGAGGTCTTTCGCAACTCACCGCGCCAGGCCGACCTCATGATCGTCGCGGGACGGGTCAGCCAGAAGATGGCCCCGGTGCTGCGCCAGGTCTACGACCAGATGATGGAGCCCAAGTGGGTCATCTCGATGGGGGTGTGCGCCTCGTCGGGCGGGATGTTCAACAACTACGCCATCGTCCAGGGCGTCGACCAGATCGTGCCGGTCGACGTCTACGCGCCGGGCTGCCCGCCGAGCCCCGAGACGCTGATGCACGCGATCTTGACCCTGCACGAGCAGATCCGCACCGGCGAGGTGCTGCGTCGCCGCGGGGACGCGACCCCGCCCGCGGCGGGGTCCGGCGGCTGGACCCCGGAAGTCCCTGTGGCGGTGAGGCTGGGTACGCCCACGTGATCCCCCTCCCCCCGACGGCCCCTCCCGGCGTGGCGTGCGCGGACGCGCTCGCCTGCGACGTCGCCTGCTTCCCGACGCTCGACGAGTACGTCGACCTGGTGCGGGCCTGGCGCGAGGACGGCTTCGAGGTCTGCGCCGACCTGTGCGGGGTCGACTACCTCGGCCACCCCGGTCGCGACCTGCCCGAGGGCGTCGTCGCCACCCGGTTCGAGGTCGTGGTGAACCTGCTCAGCATCGAGAGGCGCCAGCGCGTGCGCGTGCGCGTGCAGGCCGGCGACCGCGAGCCGCGCGTCCCCTCCCTCTTCGGCGTCTACCCCGGCACCGAGGCGATGGAGCGCGAGGCCTTCGACCTCGTCGGGATTCTCTTCGACGGCCACCCCGACCTGACGCGCATCCTCATGCCCGAGGACTGGGAGGGCCACCCGCTGCGCAAGGACTACGCCGTGGGCCGGGTCCCGGTCCAGTTCAAGGAAGCGCCGGGCCCGCGGTGAGCGACGTGACCCACGAGACCACGGTGCGCGTCGCCGAGCGGGTCGAGCGCCTCACGGCCGAGACCTCCGAGGGACCCCAGGGGCTCCTCGAGCGCCGTGCGACCGACCTCAACGAGCTCGGCCGCGAGGTCGGCGCCGTGCTGCGTGGCACGGGCCTCGCCCTCGACCCGCGCGACGTCGACGTCGAGCGCAGCGACGACGAGACGATGATCATCAACATGGGCCCGGCGCACCCCTCGACCCACGGGGTGCTGCGGCTCATGCTCGAGCTCGACGGCGAGTACGTGCTGCGCACCAAGCCGGTGATCGGCTACCTGCACACGGGCATGGAGAAGACCGGCGAGACGCTGCGCTACATGCAGGGCGCGACCAACGTGACGCGCATGGACTACCTGAGCCCCCTCTCGAACGAACTGGGCTTCTGCACGGCGGTGGAGACGCTGCTCGGGGTGGAGCTGCCCGCGCGCGCGGTGTGGATCCGCATGATGATGGCCGAGCTCAACCGGGTGGCGTCCCACCTCGTGTGGATGGCGACCAACGGGATGGACCTCGGCTCGACCTCGATGATGATCTACGGCTTCCGCGAGCGCGAGCTGATCCTCGCGTTCTTCGAGAAGACGACCGGGCTGCGCATGAACCACAACTACATCCGGCCCGGTGGCGTGGCGGCCGACCTCCCCGACGGGTGGGAGGACGACGTGACGGTGATCTGCGACACCATCCTCGAGCGCACCGACGAGTACGACGAGCTGCTCACCGGCCAGCCCATCTTCCGGGGCCGGATGGAGGGCGTGGCCCCGATCTCGGCCGAGGAGGCGATGGCCCTGGGGGTCACCGGCCCGATCCTGCGCTCGACCGGGGTGGCGTGGGACCTGCGTCGCACGATGCCCTACCTCGCCTACGACCAGGTCGACTTCGACGTCATCGTGGGCACCTACGGGGACAATTTCGACCGCTTCGCCGTGCGGCTGAACGAGATCCGCGAGTCGATCCGCATCGTGCGCCAGTGCGTCGAGCGGATGCCTCGCGGGGACTACCGCGTCCAAGACGCGAAGGTGACCCCGCCGCCGCGCGCGCGCATCGACGAGTCGATGGAGGCCCTCATCCACCACTTCAAGCTCTTCACCGAAGGCTTCCAGGTGCCCGCGGGCGAGGTGTACAGCGCGATCGAGTCACCCCGCGGCGAGCTCGGGTGCTACCTCGTCTCCGACGGCGGCCCCCACCCCTTCCGGATGCACGTGCGCGCGCCCAGCTTCGTCAACCTGCAGGCGGTGCCGCTCATGATGCGCGGCGGCATGGTCTCCGACGCGATCACGGTGATCTCCTCGGTCGACCCGATCATGGGCGAGGTGGACCGGTGAGCCACCTGCGCGTCGACCTGCGCCAGCGCGCCGAGGAGCTGGTCGCCCTCTACCCCCGCCCCCGCTCGGCGCTGCTGCCGCTCTTGCACCTGGTCCAAGAGCAGGACGGCTACGTGAGCCCCGAGGGGATCGACGAGGTCGCCGAGCTCACCGGCACCACGTCGGCCGACGTGCGGGGCACGGCGTCGTTCTACGACATGTTCCACCTCGAGCCGGTGGGCCGCTACGTGGTCGGGGTGTGCACGAACATCGCCTGCCTGCTCGCCGGCGGCGAGGAGCTGCTCGCGCACGCCTCGCGGCGCCTCGACTGCGCGGTGGGCTCGACCACCGACGACGGACTCTTCACCCTGGAAGAGACCGAGTGCCTGGCCGACTGCGGCCACGCGCCGTGCGTGACGGTCAACCACCGCTACGTGCGCACCACCACTCCCGAGGCCTTCGACGCGTTGGTCGACGAGGTCCGCCAGGGACGGCGCGACCACGAGATCCCCCACCACGGCACGCTCGTGCGGGTGCGGCGCAACGGCGGCCTGCGCGTGCCCGACGAGGTGATCGCCGCCGAGCGCGCCGCCGCCAAGGCCGCGCGCGCCCGCCGACTCGAGGAGGCGGGCTGATGGCCGTGCTCGACGCCCCGAGGATCGTCACCTCCCGACTCGCCTACGAGGACTCCCACACCCTCGCGCGCTACCTCGCCACCGGCGGCTACGAGGCGCTGCGCAAGGCCCTCTCGATGCACCCCGAGAAGGTGGCGGCCGAGGTCGACCAGGCCTCGCTGCTCGGGCGCGGTGGTGCCGGCTTCCCGGCGGGGCGCAAGTGGTCGATGCTGCGCCCCTCCGAGGTCGCCTACCTCGTCGTGAACGGCGATGAGTCCGAGCCGGCCACCTTCAAGGACCACCTGCTCGTCGAGCGCGACCCCCACCAGCTCGTCGAGGGCGTCATCATCGCGGCCTACGCCCTGCAGGTGAACCGGGCCTTCATCTACCTGCGCGGCGAGTTCGCCCTCGGACTCGAGCGCGTCCAGGGCGCCCTCAACGACGCCTACGACCACGGGGCGCTCGGCCGGGACATCTTCGGCTCGGGCTTCTCGCTCGACGTCGTCGTGCACCCGGGCGCCGGCGCCACGGCGGCGCGGCCTTCGCCGCCCTGGGCGCCGGGCGCTCGACCGGGACGCGGCTGTTCGCGCTGGCGGGCCGGGTGAACCGCCCCGGCGTCTACGAGGTCGAGATGGTGAAGAACACCTTCCGCGACCTGATCTACGACCCGGCCTTCGGCGGCGGGGTGCCGGGGGACCGGCCGGTCAAGGCGTTCATCCCCGGCGGGGTCTCGGCCCCGTGGTTCGGCCCCGACCAGCTGGACCTGCCCCTCGGCCAGGACGAGGTGGGGGGCCAGGGGTCGATGCTGCGCTCCGGGTCGGTCGTGGTGCTCGACGACACCACGTGCCTGGTGCGCGCAGCCTGGCGGATCACCAAGTTCTTCTCGCGCGAGTCGTGCGGCCAGTGCACGCCGTGTCGCGAGGGCTCGGGCTGGATCGAGCGCGCGATGTACCGGCTCGAGCACGGCGGCGGGCGCGTCGAGGACCTCGAGCTCCTGCTCGACCTGTGCGACAACATCGCGCCCGGGCTCACCTGGCCGCCCCAGCAGACGACCATCTGCGTGCTCGGTCCCTCGATCCCCTCATCCGTGCACGCGGCAATCGAGATGTTCAAAGGCGAGTTCCTCGCCCACGTCGACAAGCAGGGATGCCCCTTTGACTGAGACGCGCACCTCCGTCACCGTCACCGTGAACGGTCGCGCCGTCGAGGCGGCGCCGGGCGAGCTCTTGATCGACGTCGCCGAGCGCGCGGGCACCTACATCCCGCGCTTCTGCTACCACCCTCGCATGGAGCCGGTCGGCATGTGCCGCATGTGCCTGGTGGAGGTGGAGGGTCCCCGGGGCGCGACCCTGCAGCCGGCCTGCTACCAGCACGTGAACGACGGCATGGTCGTCACGACCGACTCGCCCAAGGCGAAGAAGGCCCAAGAGGGCGTCCTCGAGTTCCTCCTCGCCAACCACCCCCTCGACTGCCCGGTCTGCGACAAGGGCGGCGAGTGCCCGCTCCAGGACCAGACGCTCACCCACGGACCGGGCGAGACCCGTTTCGTCGAGGAGAAGCGCCACTTCGTCAAGCCGATCGAGATCGGACCCCTCGTGCTGCTGGACCGGGAGCGCTGCATCCAGTGCGCGCGCTGCACCCGTTTCGCCGCCGAGGTGGCCGGCGACACCGAGATCGCCTTCGCCGGGCGCGGGGACCTGATCGAGGTCGCGCCCTCGCCCGAGCACCCCTTCACCTCGGTCTTCTCGGGCAACACCGTCCAGATCTGCCCGGTCGGGGCCCTCACCGCCAAGCCCTACCGGTTCGCGGCGCGGCCCTGGGACCTCGACCAGGTCGAGAGCACCTGCACCCAGTGCGCGGTGGGCTGCCGGCTCGCGGTCCAGTCCTCGGGCGACCGTCTCACCCGCGTGCTGGGCGTCGACTCGGACCCGGTGAACCACGGCTGGCTCTGCGACAAGGGCCGCTTCACGCTCGACGCGGTCGACGGCCACGGGGGGCTGAGCGACCCCCTCGACCCGCGTGCGCGGATCACGAGTCCCCTCGTGCGCCGTGACGGCACGCTGGTCGAGGCGACCTGGGGCGAGGCGCTGGCGCGCGCCGCCGAGCTCCTCCGGGCCGCGGGCGAGGCCGACGGCGGGGTCGGGGTCATCGGCGGAGCGGCGCTCACCAACGAGTCCGCCTACGCCTGGGCGCGCGTGGCCCGTGAGGTGCTCGGCACCGAGCACGTCGACGCCCAGTACGGCGACGGGCTCGACCCGCGACGGGTGCTGGCCCTGCCCGGCGCCACGATCGACGACGCCTGCGCCGCGCGCGTGGTCCTGACCCTCTGCGGCGACCCGCGCGAGGAGCTGCCGGTCCTCTTCTTGCGCCTGCGCGGCGCGCTGGTGCGCCCCGGGCACGACCTGGTCGAGCTGGCGGTCGGGCCCTCGGCGCTGCACCCGCTGGCGACGGTGTCGATCCCGGTCCGACCGGGCGAGGCCCACCGGGTGGTCGACGCCCTCCTCGACGAGGGGCGCGCGCCGGCCGACCTCGCCCTCGACGACGACGCGCGCGAGCGCGCTCGGCGCCTGTTGGGCGACGGCGAGGGCGTCGTGGTCGTCGCCGGGCGAACGAACCTCGCCGAGGACCCGTCCGTGGTTGAGCGCGCGCTCACCCGCCTCGCCGACGCCCTGCCGCGCGCCCGGTTCCTCGTGGCGCTGCGCCGGGGGAACGTGCGCGGGGCGATCGACGCGGGCCTCGCACCCGGGCTGCGCCCGGGCCGCGTCCTCGCCGCGGGCGGGCGCGACACGCGCGCCCAGCTCGCCGCGCTGCGCGAGGGCGTCCAGCGGGCCGTCCTGGTCCTGGGCGACCTCGTGGGCAACGTGATCGACCGGCCCGGGGCCGAGGCCGCGCTGGAGCGGGCCGACGTCGTGGTCGTGACCGGGCACGGGGGCGCGACCCTCGCCCACGCCGACGTGGTGCTGCCGGCCGCGGTCCAGCACGAGCGCGCCGGCACGGTGACCAACCTCGAGGGCCGGGTCACCGCGGTCGTGCCCAAGGTCGTCGCGCCGGGCGCGGCCTGGCCGGACGTCGCGATCGCCGCCGAGCTGGCCCGGGCCCTCGGCGCGGACCTGGCGATGGACTCGGTCGTCGAGGCCGCGCGGGCGTACGAGTCCGCGACCGGCTACCCGGCCCTCAGCGTCCTCCTCGACTCGACGAGCGAGGGCCGCGTCGCCGGGAGCCCGAGCGCCCCCGTCGCGCGTCGTCCGCTCGACCCGATGGCCTTCCCGGGGATCCGCTCGGCCGAGTGGGTCGGCCTCGGGGAGTCCGCCGGCGACCGCTCGCCGCCCCCGCGCTGGCCGACCTCGCCCCGGCCCCGGTGCCCGAGGTGCCCGGACGCGACGCCTACGGCCTCGCGCTGAGGATCGCGCCGCACCTCTACGACCACGGCGTCGCCGTGGCCGGCTCGCCCGCGCTCGCGGCGCTCGTCGGTCCGGCCCGGGCCCGTCTCCACCCCGGCGACCTCGATCGGCTCGGGCTCGACACCGGGGGGCGGCTGCTCGTGCGCGGCGCGGGCCGAGAGGTCGAGCTCAGCGTGGACCGTGACCCCGAGGTGCCCCGCGGCGTCCTCGAGGTCGCCTTCGGGGCACTCGCCGACGCGGGCGAGGACGTGAACGCCCTCAGCGACCCGGGCGCGGTCCTCACCCAGGTGAAGGTGGAGGCGCGGTGATCGCCGGCGCGGACCCGCTCTTCGCCCACGGGGTCACGGGCGTCGTGATCCTCATCGTCCTGATCAAGGTCGTCGTCGGCTTCGCCGTCTGGATGGGCGCGGTCACGATGATGATCTGGTTCGAGCGCAAGGCCATCAGCGACATGCAGAGTCGCATCGGCCCCCAGCGCTGGGGGCCCTTCGGGCTGCTCCAGACCCTCGCCGACGGGATCAAGCTGTTCTTCAAAGAGGACCTCGTCCCGGCCGAGGCCGACCGGTTCGTCTTCAAGCTCGCCCCCTACCTCTCTTTGGTGCCGGCGCTCGTGACCTTCGCCATCGTGCCCCTCGGCGGGACGCTGCACATCGCCGGTCACGCGGTCCAGCTCCAGGTCGCCAACCCCCCGATGGGGATCCTCGTGATGCTGGCGATGTCGGGCATCTCGGTCTACGGCGTGATGCTCGCCGGCTGGGCGTCGGGCTCGAAGTACCCGATGATCTCCTCGGTGCGCGCGAGCGCCCAGATGATCAGCTACGAGGCGGCCCTCGGCATCACCGTGGTGACCGTGATCCTGGTGAGCCACTCGCTCACGACCCACGGCATCGTCCTCGCCCAGGGTCAGGGGATCTGGCACTGGAACGTGATCCGCCTGGGCGTCGTGCCCTTCGTGATCTTCTGGATGGCCATCACGGCCGAGCTGAACCGGCCGCCCTTCGACGTGGTCGAGGCCGAGAGCGAGTTGGTGGGCGGGTTCAACACCGAGTACTCCTCGATCCGCTTCGCCCTGTTCTACATGGCCGAGTTCATGAACACGATCACGATGTCGGCGATCATCGTGACGCTCTTCTTCGGCGGGCCGGCCGGCTGGGTGCCCCCGGTGGCCCACCTCCGCTGGGTCTTCCCGATCCTGTGGTTCCTCGCGAAGACGGGCGTCTTCGCCTTCTGCTACGTGTGGTTCCGCGCGGCGCTGCCGCGACTGCGCTACGACCAGGTGATGGACCTGGGCTGGAAGCGGCTGATCCCGCTCAGCCTGGGCTGGATGCTCATCGTCGCCGGCTTCTTGGTGGCGCCGGGCTGGGGCTTCGTGATGGCCGCCGCCGTGGTGCTCGCCTCGGTCGTCCTGGCGGTCGCCTTCGAGCGCGGCGCGTCGCGCGTGACCGGGCCCGAGTCCGTCCTCGAGCCCGTCGGGCGCCGTCCGCTGCCCGAGGACCGGCTGCGGGCCCTCACCGACCGCGAGGAGGGGTAGTGGCGCGCGGCACGGACTTCTTCGGCGGCTTCAAGCTCACCTTCAAGCACCTCGCGCGCCCGCGCGTCACCGTCGGCTACCCGGGCGAGAAGCGGCCCAAGCAGCCCCGCCAGCACGGGCGTCACGTCCTCAACCGCTTCGAGGACGGGATGGAGAAGTGCATCGGCTGCGAGCTGTGCGCGGGGGTCTGCCCGGCCAACTGCATCTACGTGCGGGGGCTGGACAACCCGCCCGACCACCCGGTGAGCCCGGGGGAGCGCTACGGCTACGTCTACGAGATCAACTACCTGCGCTGCATCCACTGCGACATGTGCGTCGAGGCCTGCCCGACCCAGGCGATCACCGAGTCGAAGCTGTTCGAGTTCTCCTTCACCAACCGGTCCGACGCGATCTACACCAAGGCCGAGCTCCTGGTCGACGACGACGGCAACCCGAAGCGCCTGCCCTGGGAGGACTGGCGCGAGGGGGAGGCGGCGATGACCGGCGGCTGGATGCGCGCGACCTCCCCGGCCGGCGACGCCGCGTTCGAGGGCGTCGTGCAGTGGTCGGGCGAGCTCGGCTACGGCCAGCGCGCGCCCGAGGGCGGCCAGTCCGGTCGGCGCGACGACGCCGCCACCGGCACCAAGTCGCTGCGGCGGGCCTTCGTGCGCCACCTCCAGCCCGTCGACGTCCCGGCCGACCTGAGCGGCCCGAGGGCGGCGATCGATCGGCTGCGCGAGCGGCTGGCGAGTCGAAGGAGGGGCGCGTGAGCGCCACGGCCTACGCCCTGCCCTCGATCGTCGTCTTCGTCACGGCGGCCCTCCTCATCGTGGTGGGCGCGCTCGGGGTGCTCGCGGTGCGCAACCCGGTCCACGCCGCGCTCAGCCTGATCCTCACGCTCTTCGGGGTGGCCGTCGCCTTCATCGCCCAGTCGGCCGACTTCCTCGCCGCGGTCCAGGTGATCGTCTACGCCGGGGCGATCGTCGTCATCTTCCTCTTCGTCATCATGTTCCTCGGAATCGGGCGCAGCCGCCACGACCACGTCGAGCCCCTGGTCGGCCAGCGACCGCTGGCCGCCCTCGGCGTGGCGGTGACCGTCGGTGGGCTCATCGCCCTGCTCGCCAGCTCGCACTGGGTCACCGGGGCGACCTCGGTCTCGGGCTCGCCGCTCGCCAAGGGCACCGGCAACGTCCGCCAGCTCGGGACGGCGGTCTTCACGACCTACCTCTACGCCTTCGAGGCCACCGCCGCGCTGCTCGTCATCGCGGTCGTCGGCGCCGTCGTCCTCGCCCGGCGCGAGCGAGTGACCGAGGAGGCCGAGTGAACGTCCCGGCGGCCTGGTACCTGGTGCTCGCGGCGGTGCTCTTCGGCATCGGCGCCTACGGCCTCTTAACCCGGCGCAGCGCCATCATCATGTTCATGTGCGTCGAGCTGATGCTCAACGCCGTCAACCTGACCTTCGTGACCTTCGCCCGCACGCTCTCGGACATCGGGGGCCAGGCGAGCGTCTTCTTCGTGATGGTGGTCGCCGCGGCCGAGGTGACCGTGGGGCTGGGGATCGTGGTCGCCGTCTTCCGACGGCGCCACTCGACCTCGGTCGACGAGCTGACCGAGATGAAGGGCTGAGATGGCGGCGCTGGCGACCCTGACCCTGCTGCTGCCCCTCGTGGGCGCGCTCGTCGCGATGAGCGCGCCGCGGCGCACGTCCGAGCGGGCCGTCGGGGCGCTCACCACCGGCGTGGTCGGCGCCAGCTTCGTGCTCGCCGCCGCCGCCTTCGTCGTCCTGCTCCACCACCACAACCGCGAGTTCAGCGTCCACCTCTTCACGTGGATCTCGGTGGGGAGCCTCCACGTGCCGGCCTCGCTGCTCGTGGACCCCCTCTCGATCACCATGGCGCTCTTCGTCACGGGGATCTCGGCGCTGATCCACCTGTACTCGATCGGCTACATGCACGCCGAGCGCGACTTCCGCAAGTTCTTCGTCTACCTGAACCTCTTCGTCTTCTCGATGCTGGTGCTGGTGCTCTCGGGCACGCTCGTGATGACCTTCGTGGGGTGGGAGGGCGTGGGCGCCTGCTCCTACTGGCTGGTCAGCTACTACTTCGACCGCGACAGCGCGGCCAGCGCCGGCAAGAAGGCCTTCCTCTACAACCGCGTCGGCGACGTCGGGCTGCTGCTGGCCATGTTCCTCCTCTTCAGCCGGCTCCACACGCTGACCTACCTCAGCGTCTTCTCGCACGCGGGCCAGCTCTCGCCCACCGTCGCCACCCTGGTCGTGCTGGCCCTGGCGCTCGCCGCGACCGGCAAGAGCGCCCAGATCCCCCTCTTCAACTGGCTGCCCGACGCGATGGAGGGCCCGACCCCGGTGTCGGCGCTCATCCACGCCGCGACGATGGTGACGGCTGGGGTCTACCTGCTGGTGCGGATGTCGCCCGTGCTGGCGCTCTCCTCGTCGGGCCGACTGACCATCGCGATCATCGGCGGGGTCACGGCCTTCGTGGCGGCGACCATCGCCACCGCCCAGCGCGACATCAAGAAGGTCCTCGCCTTCTCGACCGTCTCCCAGATCGGCTACATGGTGCTCGCCGTCGGGGTGGGCGCCTACAGCGCGGCGATCTTCCTCATGGTCGCCCACGCCTTCTACAAGGCCCTCCTCTTCCTCGGCGCCGGGTCGGTGATCCACTCGCTGCACGGCGAGCAGGACCTCGGGCGGATGGGCGGGCTCGCGCGCTTCTTGCCGCTCACCTTCCCCACGTTCCTCGTGGCGTGGCTCGCGATCGCTGGCATCCCCCCGTTCGCCGGCTTCTTCGCCAAGGGCGACGTCCTCACCAACGCCTACCTGCACAACAAGGTGCTCTGGGTCCTCGGGGTGGTGACCGCGGTGCTGACCGCCTACTACATGAGCCGGCTGTTCGTCCTGTGCTTCCGCGGTGACGAGCGCTTCCGCGAGGCGACCCACGGGGCCGACCCGCACGAGTCGCCCTGGGTGATGACGGTCCCGCTCGTCGTCCTCGCGGTCCTCGCCGCGCTCGGCGGGGTCATCGACCTGCCGTGGGCCCACGGCCGCTCGCTGGCCACCTTCTTGCACCCGGTCCTCGGCTACGTCGCCCCGGTGGCCGGCGCGACGACCGCGGCCCAGTGGGCGCTCGCCGCGGTCGACGTCGCCGCGGCCGTGGTGGGCCTGGCGGCGGCCTTCAGCGTCTGGAGCTCGCGCTCGAGCGATCCCCGCTACGAGTGGCCGTTCCTCGCGCGGGTCTGGCACTGGGACGACGCGTACGACACGGTGATCGGCCGTCCCCTCACGCGCGTGGCCGGGGTGGCCGAGGCCGTGGTCGAGCCCCGCGTGATCGACGGCGCGGTCGGCGCGGTGGCCGGGGCCGCCCGGCGCAGCGCGCTCGGCCTGCGCAAGGCCCAGTCGGGCTTCGTGCGCCACTACGCGCTCGCCACCGCCCTCGGGCTGTGCGTCATCGTCGTCTACCTAGTGGCGAGGGTCGGCTAGCCGTGCACTCCTCCTGGTACCTCGCCGCCCTTCTCGTCGTGCCCCTCCTCGGGGCGCTCGGCGCGCTCGCCGTCGCGCGCACCCGCGACGGCGCCTACCGCGTCGCCGTGGGGACCTCGGTTCTCGAGCTCGTCCTTTCCCTCGTCGTGGCCTTCCTCTACGACCCGCACGTGGCGGGCGCCCACACGCTCGACTTCGCCACCCGCCACGTGCTGGCCGCGCCCTTCGGGCTGGCCTACGACGTCGGACTCGACGGGATCAGCCTGCTGCTCGTGGTCTTGACGAGCCTGGTGCTCTGCCTGGCGCTGCTCGGCGCGCGCGACCGCCGCCGCGAGCCGGCCTTCGTGGCCTGGCTGCTCGTGCTCACGGCCTGCACGATGGGCAGCTTCCTCGCCCACGACGTGCTCGAGTTCTTCATCTTCTTCGAGCTCAC
>NCBE01000005.1:29342-32754 GCA_002255565.1 Actinobacteria bacterium 21-73-9 | reverse complement strand
GGAGGGATGATCTCGCGACCGGTGCCAAGGGGGTCGCGCGCTAGGGACCAAAGTCCCTACATTTCGTCTAGGGCCTCGCGGAGCTCCCGCACGAAGGACTCGACCTCCTCGGGGCTTCGCCCGTCGAGGACGCGGCGCACGAGGGCCGAACCCACGATCACCCCGTCGGCCGCGCGCGCGGCGGCTCGCGCCTGTTCGGCGGTGGCGATGCCGATGCCGATGTACACCGGGGTCGAGGACGCCTCGCGCACCCGCTCGGCCACCGCGGCGCCGTCACCGAGCCCGCTCGCCGTCCCGGTGACGGCCATGCGCGCCGCAGCGTAGACGAAGCCCCGGGAGCGCGCGGCGAGGCGTGCCACCCGCTCGGGCGGCGTCGAGGGCGCGACCATGAGCACGGTGGCGAGGTCGCACGCGTCGCTGACCGCCGCCCACTCGCCCAACTCCTCGAGGGCGAGGTCGGGCAGGATCGTCCCGAGCACCCCGGCCTCACGGAGCCGGCCGGCGGCGCGCTCGAGGCCGTAGTGGTAGACCACGTTGCAGTACGTCATCGCCACGAGGGGCACCGCGAGCTCGAGCGAGGCCAACTCGGCGCACACCGAGTCCAGGGTGGTGCCGGCCGCAAGGGCCGCGAGCGCGGCCTCTTGGATCACCGGGCCGTCCATCATGGGGTCCGAGAAGGGCAGGCCGACCTCGATCGCGTCGGCGCCCCCCGCCACGGCCGCCTCGAGCAGTCGTACCCAGTCCGGGCGGGACCCGGCCATCAGGTAGGGCACGAGCGCGCGGCGGCCCCCCTCGCGCACGGCGCGCAGGCGCTCGTCCAGGGTCGTCACGCGTCGCCCCTCATCAGGGCGCGCACCTGGGCCACGTCCTTGTCGCCCCGACCCGAGAGGTTGAGCAGGACCGTCGTGCCCGGCGCCAGCTCCGTGCCCGCGGCGCCGGCCACCCAGGCGACGGCGTGGGCCGTCTCGAGTGCGGGGATGATCCCCTCGGTCTCGCTCAACAAGGTGAGCCCGTCGAGCACTTCGTCGTCGGAGATCCCGACGTACTGCGCCCGACCCGTGGCGGCGAGGTGGGCGTGCTCGGGCCCGATGCCCGGGTAGTCGAGCCCGGCCGAGATCGACTGCGCCTCTTCGATCTGGCCGAACTCGTCCTGGAGGAGCATCGAGCGCATCCCGTGCAGGACCCCGGGCGCGCCGTGGCCGATCGCTGAGCCTCCGGCGGCCTCGACCCCCACCAGCCGGGCCCGGGTATCGGCGAAGCCGGCGAAGACCCCGGCGGCGTTCGAGCCGCCGCCGACGCAGGCGACCACGACGTCGGGCACGCCGACGCCGAGGTCCTCGAGTTGGGTACGGGCCTCGTCGCCGATGACGCGCTGGAACTCGCGCACCATCCACGGGAAGGGGTGCGGTCCCATGACCGAGCCGAGGCAGTAGTGGGTGTCGGCGACGCAGGTCACCCACTCGCGCAGCGCCTCGTTCACGGCGTCTTTGAGCGTGCGGCTCCCCGAGGTCACCGGGACGACCCGCGCGCCGAGCAGCTCCATGCGAAAGACGTTGAGCTCCTGGCGCCGGGTGTCGACCTCGCCCATGAAGACCGTGCAGTCGAGGCCGAGGCGGGCCGCGGCGGTCGCCGTGGCCACCCCGTGCTGACCGGCGCCGGTCTCGGCGATGACCCGGCCCTTGCCCATGCGCCGGGTGAGCAGGGTCTGGCCCACGACGTTGTTGATCTTGTGCGAACCCGTGTGCGCGAGGTCCTCTCGCTTGGCGTAGATCCGCAGGCCCAGCCTCTCCGAGAGCCGCGCCAACGGCGTGACCGGCGTCGGGCGACCCCCGAAGAGGTGCAGCGTCTCGTGGAACTCCGCCACGAAGGCCGGGTCGGCCCAGGCCTCGACGAAGGCCGCCTCGAGCTCGAGGCAGGCCGGCACGAGCGCCTCGGGCACGAATCGGCCGCCGAACTCCCCGAAGCGACCTCGCCCGTCCGGCGTCCCCATCACGCTCATGGCGCCACCCCCGTTCGCCCGAGCGCCGCGCGCGCCGCGGCGACGAATTCGCGGACCTTGACCGGGTCCTTGCGCCCGGGGGCGACCTCCACACCGGTGGCGCAGTCCACGCCGTCGGCGCCGGTCGCGGCGACGACCTCGGCGACGTTGGCCGCGTCGAGTCCACCCGCGACGATCACCGGGACCCGGAAGGGTCGCTCGGCGCGCCCGAGGAAGCCGTGGCGGCGGCCCGACCCCGGCACCGGCCCGTCGACGAGTACCGCGTCGACGTGGCGCTCGTCGTAGGTCGACCACTCCCCCTCGCCCACGCTGAGGGCCTTGATCAGCCGGAGCCCCCGGCCCCGCAGTTCGTCGCGCAGCCCCGCCTCGAGGGGTCCGTGCACCTGGACCGCGTCGATCGCGAGACCCTCGAGCGCCGCGCGGATCTCCGCTCTCGTCTGGTCCTTGAAGACGGCGACCCTGGTCGCGCGGCCCTCCAGGGCCGCGACGATGGCTCGGGCCCGCTCCGGGGCCACCCGGCGGGGCGAGTCGGCCAGGATCACCCCGACCATGTCGGCGCCGGCCTCGGCGCACGCGACCGCGTCCTCGACGCTCGTCACCCCGCAGATCTTGACCGACCCGGCGAGCGATCGGCGCGCCGGGACGGCGGCGAAGGCGCGCACGGCGCTGACGGGGTCCTCGGCGGTGACGAAGGCCTCCCCCACGAGCACCGCGTCGAAGCCGGCGTCGGCGGCTCGGCGCACGTCGGCGGGTGTGGCGAGGCCGGACTCGCACACCCGCACGCACCCTCGGGGCAGCGACGCCGCGACCCGGGCGGCCCGCTCGGGGTCGACGGTGAAGCTCCGCAGGTCCCGCTGGTTCACCCCGACGAGGGTCGCGCCGAGGTCGCGCGCGCGCGCCGCCTCGTGCTCGTCGTGGACCTCGACGAGCGCGTCGAGCCCGACCGCGTGGGCGAGCGCGTGGTAGCGCGACAGCTCGTCGTCGCCGAGGGCGGCCACGATGAGCAAGACGGCCGCCGCGCCGGCGTCACGGGCGTCGAGCACGTCGTTCTCCGAGACGGTGAAGTCCTTGCGCAAGAGGGGCACCCCCACGGCCTCGCGCACCGCCGCGAGGTCCTCGAGCGAGCCCCCGAAGTGGGGCCCGTCGGTGAGGACCGAGACCATGGCCGCCCCCCCCGTGACGTAGTCGCGAGCCTGGTCAGGGGCATAGAGATCGGCCCGCATCGCCCCGCGCGACGGCGAACGGCGCTTCACCTCGGCGATCACGCGCACGTGCGGGCCCGCGGCGAGGGCCGAACGGGCCGAGGGACCGGCGTAGGCGGGGGCGTCGAGGCGAGAGCGCCAGTCACGGTCGTCGTCGTGGGCGCGCCGGCGGTGCCACGCGACGATGTCGTCGAGGTACGTTGCGCCCATC
>NCBE01000005.1:0-29330 GCA_002255565.1 Actinobacteria bacterium 21-73-9 | reverse complement strand
ATGTGGCGTGAGGCCCTCGCGTGATCGCGTCGTTCGCTCTGGAGGTCTTGAACCCCCTCGTACGCGGGACCGACATGGAGCGCGCCGCGGCCCGCGACGCGCTGGCCGAGATCCTGGCCGGACGGGTCGAGGGCGTCCAGATCGCGAGCTTCCTCACCGCCCTCACGGTCAAGGGCGAGACGGTCGAGGAGATGACCGGCTTCGTCGACGCCATGATCGACGCCGCCACGACCTTCGACGTCGGCCCGGCGGCCGTCGACATCGTGGGCACCGGCGGCGACCAGCTCCACTCGGTGAACGTCTCGACCATGGCGGCCCTCGCGGTCGCCGGGTGCGGGGTGCCGGTCGCCAAGCACGGCAACCGGGCCGCCTCGTCCTCGGTGGGGGCCGCCGACGTGCTCGAGGCGCTCGGGGTCCGCCTCGACGTGCCCGCCGAGGTGGCCGCGGCCTGCGTCGCCGAGGCCGGAATCGGCTTCCTCTTCGCCCCCGCCTACCACCAGGGCCTGGGCTACCTCGGCCCGATCCGCCGCGCCCTCAGCTTTCGCACCGTCTTCAACGTCCTGGGCCCCCTGGCGAATCCGGCGCTCGTGCGCCGGGCGCTCATCGGGGTGGCCCACGAGCCCCAGCTCGAGCGTATGGCCCGGGTCCTGCACGCGCGCGGGACGGACCTCTCGATCCTCGTGCACGGGGGCGACGGGCTCGACGAGCTGACCCTGGCGTCGGCCTCGCGGCTCATGGTCGTGACGCCCCTCGCCGTCGTGCCCGAGACCCTCGACGCCCCCCGGGAGCTGGGGGTGCGCCACGAGACCGAGGCGATCCGCGGCGGCGACCTCGCCCACAACGTCGCCGTGGTACGGGCGTTCCTCGAGGGCCGCCAGGGCCCCGTCTTCGACGTGGTCTGCGCCAACGCCGCCCTGGCGCTGCGGGTCGCGGGACGCGTCGAGTCCCTCGTCCAGGGCTTCGCCCTGGCCAGCGCCGCCGTCGTCGAGGGTCACGCCGCGCGCGCCCTGGAGCGGCTCGTCGCGCTCACCAACGCCTAGAGCGCACGCAACTGCTCGCGGTAGCGGCGGGCGTTGGCCACGTAGAGCTCGGCCGAGTGGCGGATGAGCTCGACGTCGCTCGCGCCCTCGCGCACGGTTGCCGGCACCCCCACGGCGAGCGCGCCCTCGGGCACGTCGGTGCGATTGCGCACCACGGCGCCCGCCGCGACGGTCGCGCCCGAACGGATCGTCGCCTCGTGCAGGACGATCGAACCGCTGCCCACGAGGGCACCGTCCTCGACCACGCAGCCCTCGAGGTGCGCGAGGTGACCCACCACGCAGTCGCTGCCGACGACGGTCGGGTACTCCGCGACGGCGTGGACGACCGTGCCGTCTTGGATCGAGGTGCGCTCGCCCACGATGACCGTCCCGTAGTCGCCGCGCAGCACCGCCCCGGGCCAGACCGAGGAGTCGGCGCCGATGCGCACGTCGCCGATCACCACGGCGTCGGGGTGGACGAAGGCCTCGGGGTGGATGGTCGGGGTGCGCTCACCCAGGGCGTAGATCGGCACGGTGCCTCCTTCGAACGGGGTCACACTACCCAGAGGGCTAGTGGGCCAGCCAGTGGATGAGCTGGTAGATCCGGTAGCCGAGGTAGATCACCGTGGCGACGATGAAGAGGCGCCAGCGCCACGGGACCGGCTCGTGGGTCGGCTCGGGGACGGGCTCGCCGCACACCTCGCAGACCTCGCCCTCCACCGGGCGGTCGCACGTCTCGCACCAGCGCTCCACTACTCGGTGCGCACCCTCACCCGGATCGGGGACGTCCCCAGGGCGAAGCGCTCGCGCAGGCTGCGTTCGACGTAGCGCAGGTAGGTCGCGGGCAACCGGCCGGCGACAAAGAGCGTGAAGGTCGGCGGCTCGCTGGCGCCCTGGACGGCGTAGCGGATCTTGCCCGTGGGGGCCGGCTGGCGCTGCTGGAGGTCGCGGATCGCGCGGTTGAGGGCGCCGGTCGGCACGCGCTTGGCGTAGTCCTCGGCCGCCGTGACGAGGGCCGGCCAGAGCCGGTGCACGCCTCGCCCCGTGGTGGCCGTCGTCTTCAAGACGGGCGCGTCGCCCAAGAAGGCGAGCCGTTCGCCCACGGTCGCCAGCACCGCCGGACGGGCCTCGGTCGCGACGAGCTCCCACTTGTTGAGCACCACCACCGCCGGGCATCCCGCCCCGGCGACGCGCTCGGCGAGGCGCTGGTCCTGGCCGGTGGCCCCCACGGTCGCGTCGATCACGAGGATCGCGAGGTCCGCCCCGTCGAGGGCCTTGAGGCTGCGCAGGGTCGCGTAGGTGTCGACCCCGGCCTCGGTCCGGGCGCGCCGGCGCAGCCCGGCGGTGTCGATGAAGCGCACGGGGCCCTGGTCGGTCTCGACCACGGTGTCCACGGCGTCGCGCGTCGTCCCCGGCAGGTCGTGCACGACGGAGCGCTCCTCGCCGATCAGCCGGTTGAACAGGGTCGACTTGCCCACGTTGGGTCGCCCCACGATCGCCACGCGCAGCTCGTCACCCGAGGGCGCCGGGGACTCGGGGGACGGCCCCGCGAGGTCGCCCCCGTCGTCGTCGACGGGCTCTGGGAGCCGATCGACGATCGCCTCGAGCAGTTCCCCGGCCCCGCGCCCGTGCAGGGCGCTCACGGCGTAGGGGTCGCCCAGGCCGAGGCCGACGAACTCCCAGGCCGCCGCCTCGCGGGTGGCGTCGTCGGCCTTGTTCGCCACGAGCAGGACCGGGCGGTGGCTGCGGCGGATCCAGCGCGCGGCCCGGGCGTCCTCCTCCACCGGACCGGTCTCGGCGTCGACGACGAAGAGCACGAGATCGGCCCCGGCGACGGCCGCCTCGGCCTGTCGCGAGACCTTCTCCTCCAGGGCGTCGCCGGCCTCGAGCCAGCCACCGGTATCCACGACGTCAAAGGCCCTCCCCGCCCACTCGACCTCGACGCTGGTGCGGTCCCGGGTGACCCCGCGCTGGTGCTCGACGACGGTGGCGCGTCGGGCGGCCAGTCGGTTGACGAGCGAGCTCTTGCCCACGTTGGGCCGGCCCACGATGGCGACCTGGGGACGGCTCACGCGGGCACGAGCGGGCTCAGGGCGGCGTCGAGCGCCCGGCGCAGGTCGACCCCGGTCGTGGCGACGGGGGTCACGGGGCGCACAAGGTCCTCGAGGGTGGAGCCGTCGAGGAAGCGACCCTCGTTGAGACAGACGTCGGGCACGAGGCAGGCCCGGCCGGGGGCCACCCCGGCGAGGGCCTGGTTGAGGTCGGGGGCGGTGAGCAGTCCCGCCACCTTGATGTTTCCACCGAAGTAGCGGTTCTCGACGACCGTGACCTCGACCGCCTCGTAGCCGTGGGCGTCGAGCAGGTCGCGCAGGATCGGCCCGGCGTAGGCGCCGGTGAGGACCGTCACGCCGGTGGCCGCCCCGCCTCGGGGCACGTCCGCCTCGAGCGCGCGCGGCGCCCGGTAGCCGAGCGCCGGCGCCCCGTCCACGGACTGGAAGAATCCCGAGCCGAGGCGCGCCATCGAGGTGCGCTCGGCGAAGCTCTGGCGAAAAGAGGCCACCATGCCGATCCCGTTCTCCGCCTCGTCGAGGCTGGCGAAGGACTCCGGGCCCGGGGGCTCGAGGCCGGCCACGAGGTAGAACTCGTCGCTCGCAAAGACCCGGGCCGACCCGAAGAGGTCGCGGGTGAGGGCCTGGTAGCGCTCGGCGAGCTCGACGACGGCGGCGGCCTCGGCCGGGGTGTGGGGGCGCATCGTCTCTTCGCTCGAGAGGTCGCTGACCCCCACGGGCACGAGCGAGAGCGAGACCAGCTCCGGGTAGAGGGTCACCACGTCGTCGAGGGTGCGCACCAGCTCCTCGCCGTCGTTCACCTCCGGGCAGACCACGACCTGGCCGTGGACGCTCACCCCGGCCGCCAGCAACTCGCGCAGCCACCGCAGGCTCGTGGCGCCGCGCGGGTTGCGCAGCATGGCCGCGCGCAGGTCGGGGTTCGTCGTGTGGATCGAGACGTAGATCGGTGCGAGGCGCTCGTCGACGACCCGCTCGAGGTCGAGTTCGGTGAAGCGGGTCAGCGTCGTGTAGTTGCCGTAGAGGAACGAGAGGCGGTAGTCGTCGTCTTTCACGTACAGCGACCGGCGCAGGCCCTTGGGCAGCTGGTAGATGAAGCAGAACGTGCAGTGGTTGTCGCACGTGCGGATCCGGTCGAAGACGGCCGAGTCGATCGCCAGGCCCACGGGTTCGCCCGCGACCTTGTCCACGACGACCTTGCGGGCGAGCAACTCCCCCGGGCGCCTCACGACGAGGGTCGGCGACGGGCCGTCGACGAGCTGCTGGTAGGCGATGATGTCGGTCGGGGCGACGCCCTCGACGCTCACCAGCTCGTCACCGACCGCCAGGTCGCACCGAGCGGCCGGCGAGCCCGGCGTGATCGCGGAAATGCGGGCGCCGGACACCCCTCTAGCCTAGGCAGCCGCCCCGGGGACCGAAACTAGGCTGGCGCCGTGGACGTTGAGAAGGTCGTGCTCGCGGCCCCCCGGGGATTCTGCGCCGGGGTCGAGAAGGCGATCAAGGCCCTCGACTGGATGACCCGGGTCTTCGAGCCGCCCGTCTACTGCTACCACGAGATCGTCCACAACCGCGTGGTGGTCGAGCACTTCCGACGTCGGGGCGTCGTCTTCGTCGACGACGTGGCCCTCGTGCCCCCGGGCGCGCCGGTGATGCTCAGCGCGCACGGCTCGCCCCCCGAGGTGGTCGAGCGGGCCCGGGCCCGTGGGGGCACCGTCGTCGACGCGGTCTGCCCCCTGGTGACCAAGGTCCACCATGAGCTCAAGGTCCGTGCGGCCAAGGGCTACACCGTCCTCTACGTCGGTCACGAGGGTCACGAGGAGGCGGTGGGCACGATGGCCGTCGCGCCCGCGGCCGTGCGCCTCATCGAGAAGCCGGCCGACGTCGACGCGCTCGCGGGCCTCGCCGGGCCGGTCGCCCTGTTGAATCAGACCACCCTCAGCCTCGACGAGTGGCGCGACGTGCGCGAGCGCGTCACCGAGGTCTTCCCCGAGGTCTGGACCCCCTCGCGCAGCGACCTGTGCTTCGCGACCACCAATCGCCAGGCGGCGTTGCGCGAGGCCGCCGCCGGGGCCGACGCCGTCGTGGTGATCGGCTCGGCCAACTCCTCGAACACCGTGGCGCTCGCGAAGGTCGCGGCGACGGTCTGCGCCGGGCCGGTCCTGCGCGTGAACGGGGCCGACGAGCTCCCCGACGACCTCTCGGGCGTGGTCGCGGTGACGGCCGGGGCCTCGGCGCCCGAGTCGCTCGTCGACGAGGTCCTCGAGCGGCTCGCGCCGCGCGAGGGGGTCGAGGTCCGTTCGACCACCGTCGAAGAGGAGTACTTCCCCCCGCCGCCCGAGCTGCGCGAGCTGCTGCGCGCTCTCGCGGCCGTGCTCGACGCGGCGCTGGGCGCGCACGGCGACCCCTCGGAGCCCGCGGACCGCGACTTCGGTGCCGCCGAGGTGCTCGCCACCGCCCCCTAGACCAAAAGCCCTACCGGAGTAGTATTTTCCGGTGAGCTTCACCAGCAAGGACGCCTCCACGCGCGAGCACCGGGGCGAGATCGGCCTGCGCGCCGACGGGACCGAGCCCCTCGGGCACGTCGAGCCGACGGTGGAGCGCGTCTTGGCGCGCGCCCACTCCCTCTAGCGACCGACAGGAGAGACATGGCCACGATCGACCTGGAGAAGCGCCGACTGGCGCGGCTGCGCGAGTACGCGATCGCCCAGGCCTTCGAGCGCTTCGAGGGTGAGTACCCCGGCTTCGCGCCCGAGGCCATCGTGGCGTCGCTGTGCGCCTACGAGGAGGAGGGCAACATCGGCGACGTCCTGGCCAAGATGCCCGAGACGATCGACGGCCAGCCCTACACGGTCCTCGTGGTCGTCGACGGCGGCGAGGACCGCACGGCCGAGATCGCCCGCAGCTTCCCGGCCGCCCGGGTCATCGAGTTCCCGGTCAACCTGGGCCACGGCGTGGCCCTGCAGGTGACCTACCGCTACTGCATCGACCACGGCGTGACGTTCGTGGTCACCCTCGACGCCGACGGCCAGAACGACCCGGCGGAGATGGGCCAGATCCTCAAGCCCCTCCTCGACGACGAGGCCGACTTCGTCGTGGCGAGCCGGGTGCTCGGGGTCGACAAGACGACCGACGTGGTACGAAAGACCGGCGTGCGGTTCTTCTCCTTCGTGATGAACCGGATGACCGGCGCCGACCTCACCGACACCTCCACCGGCTACCGGGGGCTGCGGGTGACGATGCTCGCCGACGTCGTCGACCGGCTGGCCCAAGAGCAGTACCAGACGGCCGAGCTGCTCATCACCTGTCTCAAGCGGGGCTGGCGCGCGAGCGAGGTCCCGACGGTCTGGTACCCACGGGCCTCGGGCACCACGAAGAAGGGCAAGAACTGGCTCTTCGGCTTCCGCTACGCCCGGGTCGTGTTCGGCACCTGGTGGCGCGAGCGCTGACCCGCGTGCGTTAGGGCCCGCCCCTCTCGGACCCGGACTAGCGTGGCGGCCGACTCGCCGGTGGTCGCCCCGGCGCCCCCGGCGGGTGGGTGCAAGGAGGCATCGCCGTGGTCGACTCGAGTCCGTCGTCGCCGCCGTCGGAGCGAACGGGGACCGTCCCCGCCGCGGGGCCACCGGGGCCGAGCGACCCCGCGAGCACGGCCACACTGGTCCTAGCGCTCGTGACGACGGCCGCGACCTACGCGCTCGTCGTGCTCGGCAGCACCGTGAGGGTGACCAACTCCGGGATGGGCTGCCCGAGCTGGCCCCTCTGCTACGGCCGGCTCGGGCCGATCGACCGGTTCCACGCCCTGCTCGAGCAGTCCCACCGCTACCTCGTGGTGGTCGTGACCGTGTGCGCCGTGGCGACGGTGGTGGCCGCGTGGCGCGCGCGACGGCGTCACGCGGTCCTCGCTCCGGCGGGCGTCGCCCTGGGACTCGTGCTCGTCCAGGCGGGGCTGGGGGCCCTCACCGTGCTCGCGAAGAACGCGCCCTGGACCGTCGCCGTCCACCTGGTGGTGGGGCTCGTCTTCCTCGGGGCCACGACGGTGAGCGCGGTGAGCGCGCTCTGGGGCCCGCCGCGCCTGACCGGGTCGCTGCGAGCGCTCGGACGCTCCGGGTGGGCCCTCGTCCTCGCGGTCCTCGCCACCGTCGTCGGCGGGAGCCTGGTCGTGGCGAACGGCGCCGGTGGGGCCTGCGCGGCGTGGCCGCTGTGCCCGGCTCGGGCGTCGGGGCTCGCCGACTGGCAGCTCGCCCACCGCTCCCTCGTCGTCCTGGCCGCGCTGGGCCTCGGGGTCTTCGTCGCCGTGCGCTGGCGTGCGGGCTCGAGTCGCTGGCGCGCCAGCGCCCTGGCCGCGCTGGGCCTCTTCATGCTCGTGGCCGCGATGGGCGCGGCGAGCGCCCTCACCCGGGCCGCCGCGACCTGGCAGGACCTCCACCTGGCCATGGTGGCGCTGCTGTGGGTGAGCGTCGTGGCGAGCGCCTGTCTCGCCGCGTTCGACGCCACGCGCGGGACCGGGCCCGGCGGGGCAGCCCGGCCGGTCGTGGGCGCCTAGCGTCCCCGTCGCTCCAGCGCCTCGTGGTAGGCGCTCTCGAGGCGCCGGCGCAGCTCCTCGGACGCGGCCGCCACCTCGGAGCGCCGCACGCGCCCCTCGGGCCCGGGGACGGGCGGGGGGATCGGCTCGCCCACCACCACCACGACCTTCGAGGGGCGCGGCAGCCAGGCCCCCACCGGCATCGCCTCGTCGGAGCCGGCGATGCCCACCGGCACCACGGTGGCCCCGGTGCGCGCCGCGACGAACATCGCCCCGTCGTGCAGGGGCCGGACGTGGTAGCCCTCCTCGCGCGTGCCCTCGGGGAAGACGATGAGAGCGAGGCCCTCACCGAGGGCGCGCTCGCTCAGGCGCATCGCCTCGCGGTCGGTCGAGCCGCGCTCGACCTTGAACGCGCCGAGCTCGCGCAGCACGAGCGAGAACCACCGCGTCTTGAAGATCCCCTCTTTGGCCATGAAGTACACCTTGCGCGGCGAGAGGAAGATCGTGAAGACGAAGTCGACGTTGGAGCGATGGATCGGCGCGATGAGCACCGGGCCCGTGGCCGGGATGTGCTCGGCGCCGATCACCGTGGGACGAAAGAGCAGGCGCGCGAGGCCCCCGAGGAGCGCCCGAGCGAAACGGTAGATCGGGGTCCAGCCCCGGCTCAGTGCGGTCTCGTCCTCAGCCACGCCCGGATCTCCTCGACGACCTCCTCGACGGTGCGTCCCGTCGTGTCTAGCACGAGGGCGTCGGGCGCCTGGCGCAACGGCGAGGCGTCCCGGGAGGTGTCGGCCTCGTCGCGGCGCGCCACCGACGCCGCGCCCTCCTCGCCGCGGCGCCGGGCCCGCTCCTCGAGCGACGCGGTGAGAAAGACCTTCACCGTCGCGTTCGGGAAGACCACCGTCGTGATGTCGCGCCCCTCGACGACGGTGCCCTCGGGTTGGCGGGCCGCGAACGCCCGCTGGCGCTCGACCATCTGGGAGCGCACCTCGGGGTTGGCCGCGACGATCGACACGGCCTCGTTGACCCGCTCGGTGCGGATCGCGTCCTCGACGTCGCGCCCGTCGATGACCACCCGGGGGAGGGTCTCGATCGCGGCCGTGCGCGCGAGCGCCGCCACGGCCCCGACGTCGCCCGGCGACACCCCCCGGTCGAGGGCGGCCACCGTCACGGCCCGGTACATCGCGCCCGTGTCGAGGAACGACCATCCGAGCGCCGCCGCCAGGGCCCGCGCGACGCTCGACTTCCCCGAGCCGGCCGGGCCGTCGATGGCGATGACCTGGTCGCTCACGCGAGCAATGCTAAGTCGCGCAAGAAGTGGGGGTAGCTGGTCTCGACCGTGGCGGCCCCCGTGATCGAGCAGCCCCGCCCGGCCGCGCCGGCGATTGCCGCGGCCATCACCATGCGGTGGTCGAGCGCCGCGTCGAGGGCGAAGGGGGCGAAGCGCCGCGCCGCGCCGAGCCCCTCGACGAAGAAGTCGTCGCCCTCGGCCCAGGCCGTGGCGCCGAGGCGTCGCGCGAGCTCCATCGACCCGGCGAAGCGGTCGGACTCTTTGACCCGCAGCTCGGCCATCTCCCGGAAGGCGCTGACGCCCTCGGCCGCGCACGCCGCGACCGTGAGGATCGGCACCTCGTCCACCGAGGGGATCTCGCGACTGTGCACCTCGGTCGCGGCGAGCGTCGAGGAGAGGGCCGAGAGGGAGTGGAACGACCCGTGGTCGTGGAGGGTGACGCGCCCCCCCATGCGGGCGAGCACCGCCACGAAGCCGACCCGCTCGGGGGCGGCGTCGAGGCTGACGACCTCGAGCGAGGCGTCCTCGTGGATCGCGCCGAGCACCGCGAAGAAGGCTGCCTGGGAGGGGTCGCCCGGGACGAACCACCCGCGCGCCGCGGGCCGGCCCGGTGCCAGCGTGACGCGCCGCCCGGTCCCCTCCTCGGCGACCCCGAGGGCGAGGCCCGCCTCGCGCATCGTGTCCTCGGTCGTCGTGCGGGTGCGCACCGCCTCCACAACGGTCGTCGATCCCGCGGCCCCGAGCCCGGCGAACAAGACGGCCGACTTCACCTGGGCGCTCGGCACGGGGACGTGGTACTCGACGCCGGCGAGCGGTCCGCCCTCGACGAGCAGGGGTGGGTGCAGGGTCGGTCCCTCCCCGCTCAGGCGGGCGCCCATGAGCCGCAGGGGGGCCGCGACCCGGTCCATCGGCCGACGCGACAACGAGGCGTCGCCCACCAGGCGGTGGGAGCCGGCGATCCCGGCCACGACCCCGCAGAGCAGTCGCATCGTGGTCCCGGAGTTGGCGCACTCGAGGGGCTCGGCGCTCGCACGCAGGCCCCGCGTCGGGCCGCTCACCCGGACGCGGTCCTCGTCGGGCTCGACGGTCGCCCCGAGGCGCGCCACGGCGCCGAGGGTCGCCGCGACGTCGGCGCCCGGCGAGAGCCCGGTGAGGGTGCTCGAACCCTCGGCGAGGGCGGAGAGCAGCACGGCGCGATGGGAGTAGCTCTTGTCTCCCGGGACCCGGACCGAGCCGCGCACCCGCGCGAGCGCAGCGACGTCGGTCACTCGCGGCCCACGTCGAAGCCCCGCGCCACGAGGGCCGCGGCGAACTCCTCGGCCCGAGCGGCCTCCACGGCCAGCAACAAGGTGCCGCTCGTCCCTTCGATCCCGTGGGCGATCTCGATGTCGAAGATGTTGACCAGACCCTCCGAGGCGGTGCGGGTCACCGCGGCCAGCACCCCGGGCTCGTCGCTCACGCCGACGCGCAGGTAGGCGAGCTCCTCGGGGTGCAGGGCTCGACCCGGCAGGCGCCGACGCGCCACCGACGCGCTCTGCAAGTCGCCCGACAGCGTCGGTCGGTCCCCCGTCTCGAGCGCGCGGCGTAGGCGGGCCAGGCGACCCTCGAGCGCGGCGAGCGACGACGTGACCGCCGCGCGGTTCTCGAAGAGCACGTCGGGCCAGATGCTCGGGTCCCCGGCCGCCACCCGGGTCATGTCGCGGAACCCCCCGGCCGCCAGCTGCAAGAGCACCGCGTCCTGCTCGGCCGCGTCGGCCGCCTCGTTCATCAGGGCCCCGGCGAGCAGGTGGGGCACGTGGCTCGCCACCGCGACGAGCCGGTCGTGGTCGGCGGCCGGCATCGCGATGACGGTGGCGCCCAGCCCGCGCCACACCCCGTGCAAGAAGCCGTAGGTGGCCGGCGCGGTCGCCTCGGTCGGGGTGAGCACCCAGGTGCAGCCGGAGAAGAGGTCCGAGCGCGCGCCTTCGAGACCGCGCCGCTCCGAGCCGGCCATCGGGTGGCCGCCGACGAAGCGCGGGTCGTCCACCGCGGCGACGATCGAGGCCTTCACGCCCGCGACGTCGGTGACGACGAGCTGGCCCGACCCGCGCGCCAGCGCCGCGCGGGCGGCGTCGGCGACCGCGCCCGCCGGGGTGGCCACGACGCACAGCGCCACGGTGTGGTCGAGGGCGCCCTCGACGACGACCCCGGCCGCGCGCGCTCGCGCGAGGACGTCACCATCGAGGTCCTCGCCGGTGACGCGCCAGCCGCGCTCGGCGAGGGCCAGGGCCACCGACGCGCCGATGAGCCCGAGGCCGACGACGTGGGCCCGGCGCTCAGCTAGGGAGGTCATCGCGCAGCGAGACGGCCTTTCTCAGGTAGACGTGGTGCAGCTCGGCCCGCGGGCGGGTCGTGTAGAGGTGCATCAGCACGCGCACGCACCGCGGCATGGCGCCGGGAACGGCGATCTCACTGGCGCACAGCAGGGGCACGTCCCCGAAGCCGATCTCGCGTGCCGCGGTCGCGGGGAACGTCGCGACCAGGTCCGGCGTCGTCGTGAACAGGACGCTCACCACGTCGTCGTGGTCGACGCCGTTGCGCACCATCATCTCGCCGAGGAGCTCGATCGTCGCCTCGGTGATGGCCTGGGCCGTGTCGACACCGCACGTCGTCGCGCCCCGCAGGGCCCGTAGCGTCGGAGTCGTCATTGCGAAATGGTAGTGGAGGCGACGTCGTCGGCGCGACGGACGGCCTCGTAGAGGCGGCGCACCTCGGCGACGGTGAGGGGGCGCGCGGCGCCGGGGGCGAGCGTGGGGTCGCTCAAGGGCCCGATCCGCGTGCGCACGAGGCGGGTCACCTCATGGCCGACGGCCGAGCACATCCGCCGGACCTGGCGGTTGCGGCCCTCGTGGATCACGATGCGGATCAGACCCTCGCTCACCCGGCTCACCTGGGCCGGCGCGGTCACGCCGTCGTCGAGCTCGACCCCCTCGCGCAGGCGTCGCAGGTCGCCCGGCGACGGGTCGCCCTCGACGCGGGCCAGATACTCCTTGGGCACCCCCGAGCTCGGATGGGTGAGCAGGTGGGCGAGGCGGCCGTCGTTGGTCACGAGCAAGAGTCCCTCGGTGTTCATGTCCAGCCGGCCCACCGTGAAGACCCGCACGGGGGCGCTCACGAGGTCGAGGACCGTCGAGCGGCCCTGGGGGTCGGAGGCCGTGGTGACCACCCCGGCGGGCTTGTTGACGAGGTAGTAGACGGCGCTCTGGGAGGTCGGGGCGAGGACGCCGTCGACACGGACCTCCTGGGTCTCGGGATCGACCCGGTTGCCCAGCACCGCGACGCGCCCGTCGACGGTGACCCGGCCCGCGCTGATCAGCAGCTCGCAGGTCCGGCGAGACCCGTAGCCGGCGCGGGCCAGCGTCTTTTGCAGCCGCTCGCCCGCCTCCATCTAGGACGCCTCGGTCCCGGGCTCGTCGAGCTCGCCGGCCATCTCCTCGGCAATCGCGCGGGCCTCCTCGACGGGCGTCAAGAACTCCTCGATCGGCGGCAGCTCGCCGAGCGACGCCAGGCCGAGTCGGTCCAAGAAGAGGTCGGTGGTGCCGTAGAGGATCGGCTGGCCCGGGGCCTGAGCCCGGCCGCGCTCTTCGATGTAGCCGCGCTGCTCGAGCAGGCGCACGACCCCGTCCACGTTGACCCCGCGCAGGGCGCTGACCTGGGCGCGCGAGATCGGCTGGCGGTAGGCCACGATGGCGAGGGTCTCGAGGGCCGCCGAGCTCAGGCGGTGGCTCACGTCGCGGTTGGCGAAGCGCGTGACCCAGGCCGCGACCTCCGGCGAGGACTGCATCACCCAGCCGCTCGCGAGCTCGGCCAGCTCGAAGCCGCGGCGTCCGGCGTGGTACTCCTCGCGCAACGCGCGCAGCGCGTTCGTCACGACCGTCGCGTCGGCCTCGACGGCGTCGGCCAGCTCCTCGGCCGAGATCGGCTCCAGGGCGACCGTGAGCAGGGCCTCGAGCTTCTGGTCGAGCGAGAGCTCATCCCTCATACAGGTCCACCCCTCCGACGTCCACGCCACGGTCGGTGTCGATCCAGGCGACCTGGACGTCCCCGAAGGTACGGCCCTGGCCGAGTTCGACGTGGCCCAACTTGCACAGCTCCAAGAGCGCGAGGAAGTGGACGATCACCTCGATGCGGGTCTCGAGTCCCTCGGTCAGCTCCCGGAAGGTCACCCGGCCGAGGCTTGGGAGGCGCTGGGCCAAGGCGACGACGGTCTCGGCGACGGTCACCGCGTCGACGGTCACGTGGTCGAGGCGCACCACCGGGACCGGCTTCTCCTCGATGCCGCGCAGGTAGGCCAGGGCGACCTGAGACGGGGTGACCCCGGCGAGCAGGTCCGGTGGCTCGACGACGAAGCCCTCGTTCACCCCGCGCAGGCGCGGGAAGCTCCGGCTCGCGCGCTCGAAGAGCGACGCGAACGCGTCGGCCAGGCCGGCGTAGGTGCGCAGCTCAAGGAGCCGGGCCAGCAGGACGTCGCGCTCCTCCCAGCCGATGAACTCCTCGTCGGGTTCGCCGTCGTCGGGCTCGGGCAGGAGCCGCTGGCTCTTCATCTCGACCAAGATGGCCCCGATCAGGAGAAACTCGGAGAGCTCCTCCATGGTGACGGCCCCGGCGGCCTCGCGCAGGTGGGCCACGAAGCCGTCGACGACCGGCGCCAGGGGCACCTCGAGGACGTCGACCTCGTGAGTGGAGATCAGCTGGACCAGCAGTTCCACGGGTCCCGAGAAGGCCGGCGTCGTCACGACGAAGGTCACCGCGCAACTCTACAGCGCCGTGCGCGCACCGCCCTCTCGTAGCATTGGCCGATGCGGATCTTCTCGGGCATGCAACCCTCCGGCGACCTGCACCTGGGCAACTACCTGGGCGCCCTGCGCCAGTGGGTGGCCTCCCAGAACCCCGACGCGTTCTACTGCGTGGTGGACCTGCACGCGCTGACCCTGCCGATTGAGCCGGCCACCCTGGCCCGCCAGCGCACGGAGCTCTTCGCGACCTTCCTCGCCGCGGGCCTGGACCCCGAGGTGTCGACCGTCTTCTTCCAGAGCGACGTGGCCTACCACGCCCAGCTCAACTGGCTGCTCGAGTGTGTGGTCAGCTTCGGCGAACTGGGGCGCATGACGGCCTTCAAGGAGAAGGCCGCGCGCGCTGAGGGGTACCGCGTCGGGCTCTTCACCTACCCGGTCCTCATGGCCGGGGACATCCTGCTCTACGAGACCGAGGAGGTGCCGGTCGGCGACGACCAGCGCCAGCACCTCGAGCTCTGCCGCGACGCCGCCCAGCGCTTCAACCACCGCTACGGTGAGACGTTCCGGGTGCCGCGCGCGGTGGTCCCGCCGGTCGCCGCCCGGGTGATGGACCTCCAGGAGCCCACCCGCAAGATGAGCAAGTCCCTCTCGAGCCCCCTGGGGTCGATCTTCCTCGTCGACTCGCCCGAGGCCATCGCCCGCAAGGTCTCACGCGCGGTCACCGACACCGACGGCGAAGTGCGCCCCGACCGGGAGCGCAAGCCGGGCCTCACGAACCTGCTCGAGATCTTCGCCAGCTTCGAGGGATCCCCCGTCGAGTCCGTGGCCGAGCGCTACACCCGCTACGGCGACCTGAAGCGCGACCTGTCCGAGCTCGTCGTGAGCTCGCTCGCCCCGATCCGCGAGCGCTACAGCGAACTACTGGCGGCGCCCGAGCACCTCGCCGGGCTCGCCGCGCGCGGCGCCGCGGCGGCGGCGGCCGTGGCCGGCCCGGTCTACCAGCGCGCGGCGCGCGCCATGGGGCTCGGCTAGCGCAACAGCGAGATCCACCAGTTCTCGAGGTCGCCCAGCCACGTCGTGCCCACGTGGAAGACGGCGTAGTCGAGCAAGATCACGATCATGAGGATCGGCAGCATCCGGGCCCGCCAGTAGTAGTAGCGCGGCAGGGTGCGCACCGGCAGGAAACGCTCGACGACCGCCGAGCCATCGAGTGGCGGGATCGGGATCATGTTGAACACGGCGAGCACCAGATTCGACAGGCCCACCGCGATCCCGAAGAGCCACAGGTGGTAGCTGCCGTTCACGTGCATGGCGAACTCGCAGATGCCGTAGCCCACCGCCGAGAGGACCACGTTCGTCGCGGGGCCGGCGAGCCCGACCCACAGGGCCTGCTGGCGGGGGCGGCGCAGCCGGCCCACGTTCACCGGGACGGGCTTGGCGTAGCCGAAGGCCGGCAGCCCCGAGAGCACGAGCAGCGCGGGGAGGAGCAGCGTCCCGAAGAGGTCGACGTGGCGCAGCGGGTTGAGCGAGAGCCGGTGCGCGTCGCGGGCCGTGGTGTCACCGAAGAGGTAGGCCACGTAGCCGTGGCTCACCTCGTGCAGGACGATCGAGGGCACGAGGGCGATGAAGAAGTAGATCTGGAAGGTGGACACGCGCTCTCAGTCGTGGGCTCGGGGGTGGGCTTCACGGTACTCGCGCTGGAGCGTCGTGACGGCGACGGCCGTGTAGACCTGGGTCGTCGCGATCGAGGCGTGGCCGAGGAGCTCTTGGACCGTGCGGACGTCGGCGCCGTGGGCGAGCATGTGGGTGGCGCAGCTGTGGCGAAAGGCGTGGGCGCTCACTCCCCGGGCCGGGACCCCCGCGGCGAGGGCCCGTCGCCGCACCACCAGGTCGACGCCCTGACGGCTGAGCGGCTCGCCCCGGGCGTTCACGAAGAGCCGGTCGGTGCGCCGACCCGTGAGCAGCGTGGCGCGTCCGCCGGGCGCGAGGTAGGCGTCGAGGGCCCGGCGCAGGCTTCGGCCCACCGGCACCAGGCGCTGCTTGTTGCCCTTGCCGGTGACCCGGATCACCTCCTCGTCGAGGTCGAGGTCGGCGAGGTCGATCCCACACACCTCGCTCACCCGCGCCCCGGTGCCGTAGAGGGTCTCGAGCAGGGCCCGGTCGCGCCGGTCGAGCGGTCCCTCGTCGGGCACGCCGTCGATGATGGCGAAGACGACCTCCTCCGAGAGGGGCTTGGGCAGGCTTCGGCCCCGGCGCGCGGGCGTGAGCCGGGCCGTCGGGTCCTCCTCGAGCAGCCGCTCGTCCACGAGGAAGCCGTACCACCCCCGGATCGCGGCGAGGGCGCGCGCGACGCTCGCCGGCGCCTGGGCCGAGCGCAACGCGTTGGCGTAGCGCTCGATCTCCTCGGGCGTGAGGGCGAGGGGGTCACTCCCCTTCGCCGCGGCCCACTCCACGAGTCGGCGGATGTCGCGCCGGTAGGCCTCGAGGGTGGCGCGTGAGCGCCCTCGCTCCACCGCCAGCCACTGCAGGTACTCCTCCAGCGCCTCAGCGCTCATCGAGGAAGCCGCCGAGGACGCGGTGGACTGCGACCGCGGTCGTGGAGTCGAGCGCCTCCTCGGCCCGCAGGACCCGGCGCAGCGCCTCCGGGGCGAACCAGGCGACCTCGGCCAGGCGCTCCTCGGGGCCGTCGGGGTCCCGGGGCCGCTCGTCGAGGTCACGCGCCTCGAAGACGACCATCACCTGGTCGGTCCAGCCCGGCGAGTTCATGAAGCGCCCGATCTCGCGCCAGGAGCCGGCGGCGATCCCCAACTCTTCGACCAGCTCGCGCTTGGCCGCCTCGAGGGGCGTCTCACCCTCGCGGTCGAGGGTCCCCGCGGGGATCTCCCAGCAGAGTCGTCCGACCGTCGCCCGATACTGGTGGATGAGTCCGACCTCGCCGCGGCCGTTGACGGCGAGCACCGCGACCGCACCGGGGTGCGCGGCCACGTCGCGCTCGAAGAGCGAGCCGTCGGGCGCCTCGACCACGAGGCGATCCACGCGAAACACGTGGCTTCTAAGCAGCGTCTCTCGGGACCGGACGCTGAAGTCGCCCGTCACCGGGCCAGACCGACCGTGCTCGGGTCGATCAGGTGGGGCTCGCGCCCCTCGGCGCGCTGGTCGGCAGCCTTGATGAGGCCCAGGAAGAGCGGGTGGGGGCGATCCGGCCGGCTCTTGAACTCGGGGTGGGCCTGGGTCCCGACGAAGAACGGGTGGGCGGGCATCTCGACGAACTCGACGAGTCGACCGTCGGGCGAGTCGCCCGAGCAGCGCAGCCCGGCCGCTTCGAACTGCTCGCGGTAGCGAGCGTTGAACTCGTAGCGGTGGCGGTGGCGCTCGGAGACGACCGTCGTGCCGTAGAGCGAGGCGACGACCGAGCCTTCGGCGAGCATGGCGGGCCACGCGCCCAGGCGCATGGTTCCCCCGAGGTCGGTCACGTCCATCTGCTCGGCCAGTAGCGAGATCACCGGGGCGGAGGTCGCGTGGGTGAACTCCGTCGACTGGGCGTCGGAGAGCCCGAGCACGTGGCGGGCGTACTCGATCACCTGGATCTGCATGCCCAGGCAGATCCCGAGGTACGGGATCTGCCCCTCTCGGGCGATGCGGGCGGTGGCGATCATCCCCTCGATCCCGCGCTCGCCGAACCCCCCGGGGACGATGATCCCGTCGAGGGCCGACAGCCGGTCCGCGCCGATCTCGGTGGGGACCCGCTCGGCCTCGAGCCACTCGATCTCGGTGCGCGCGCCCACCGCGAAGCCGGCGTGGCGGATAGCCTCGGCCACCGAGAGGTACGCGTCGGGCATGGTCACGTACTTGCCCACGATGCCGATGCGCAGGGTCCGGCTGGTCGTGTGCACCCGCTCGACGAGGCTCTGCCAGCTCGACAGGTCGATCGGGTGCTCGTCCAGGTCGATCCCCACGGTGTTGCAGACGATGGTGTCGAGGCCCTCATGATGGAGGGTGATCGGGATGTCGTAGATCGAGGGCTCGTCCACCGCCGAGATCACGGCGTTCACCGGGACGTCGCACAAGAGCGAGATCTTGCGCTTCAGGCTGTCGCTGATGGGCTGGTCGCTGCGGCAGACGATGACGTCGGGTTGGACGCCGCGCCCGCGCAGCTCGGTCACCGAGTGCTGGGTCGGCTTGGTCTTCTGCTCGCCCGACGGCGCGAGGTACGGCACGAGGGTCAGATGGACGTAGCAGACGTTGTCTCGTCCCGCGTCCCGGCGGAACTGGCGGATCGCCTCGATGAACGGGACGATCTCGATGTCGCCGACGGTCCCGCCGATCTCCACGATCACCACGTCCGCCCCGAGGGTGCCCTGGCGGCGGATGCGGTCCTTGATCTCGTCGGTGACGTGCGGGATGACCTGGACGGTCTTGCCGAGGTAGTCGCCCCGGCGCTCCTTGGCGATGACGTTCGAGTAGATCGAGCCCGTCGTGGTGTTGGAGATCTTCGAGAGCGACTCGTCGATGAAGCGCTCGTAGTGACCGAGGTCGAGGTCCGTCTCGCCGCCGTCGTCGGTCACGAAGACCTCGCCGTGCTCTCCTGGGTTCATCGTCCCGGGGTCGACGTTGAGGTAGGGGTCGAGCTTGCACATCGTGACCTTGAGGCCACGGGACTTGAGGAGCCGACCCAGCGAGGAGGCGGTGAGCCCCTTGCCCAACGAACTCGACACCCCTCCGGTGACGAAGACGAACTTGGTCACCGCGTCCTCGACCGATCCACGGGATTCCAGCCTAGCCCGGAGGGGGCGCGGCCCGACGCACCCCAGTGCCCAGTAGGCGCCGCGCCAGGGCCCGAGACTCGTCGCCCTCGGCCTCGCCGGCGAGCATCCGGGCGATCTCCCCGACGCGCTCCTCGCCCGCCACCTCACGCACGGTGGTCGTGGCGCGCCCCCCCACCACGCGCTTGTCGATGACGAAGTGGCGATCGGCCCGCGCGGCCACGCTCGCGAGGTGGGTGACCGCGAGCACCTGCTGGCGCCTCGCCAGCTCCGCCAGGCACTCGCCGATCTGCTGGGCGACGAGGCCGCCGAGCCCCGCGTCGATCTCGTCGAAGACCGCCACCGAAGACCCGTCGGTCGCCTCCAGTGAGATCGCCAGCAGCACGCGACTGAGCTCGCCCCCGCTGGCCAGGGCGTCGAGCGGCCCCAGGGACCGACCCTCGTTGGCGCTGAAGAGGATCGACCCCCGAGAGCCGTCCTCGCCCTCGACGACGAAGCGGATCCGCGCCCCCGCGAGCGCCACGCGCGACATCTGGGCCCCGACCGAGACGCTGAGGGCCTGGGCGGCCGCGTCCCGGCGCGCGCGGACCTGAGCCGCGAGCTCGGCCACCGTCCCCTCGGCGGCGGCGATCCCCTCGTCCAGCTTGACCAGTCGGGCCCCCGCCGAGGCCAGCTCGGCGCGCTCGCGCTCGAGCGCCGCGCGCAGGGCGAGGGCGTCGGCGAGCGTGCCCGCGTGCTTTCGCGTGAGCACGTTCAACACCCGTGCGCGCTCCTCCAGCGCGCCCAGGCGTGCCTCGTCGACCGCCTCGGGGTCGTGAAGTGCGGCCAGGTCGCGCACCGCCTCGCGGGCGGCGACCAGCGCTTCGTCGAGTGCCTCGCGCACCGGCCGGTACGCCACTCCCTCGGGCACGCGTGCGAGGGCGCGGGCGAACGACCCGAGGACCGTCTCGTCCGCGTCACCGTCGAAGAGGGCCAGCGCCTCGGCGAGGGCGCCCTGGCCGTCGCGCAGGTCGCTCAGCCGGGTGAGCTCGGCGAGGACCTCGTCGAGCTCACCGGGCCCCGCCGGGGCCACCGCGTCGAACTCGGCGAGCTGGAACTCGACGTACTCGAGTCGGCGCGCCCGCTCCGTGGGGTCGCCGCCCAGCGCGTCGCGCTCGCGACGCAGCCCGACGAGCTCTTCGCGCGCCCTCGCGAGGTCGCTCGCGTCGATCGCGCCCGCGCGGTCGACGAGTTCGACCACGGCTTCGCTCGAGCGCAGGCGCAACGAGTCGTGCTGGCCGTGGATCTCCACCAGTCCCGCGGCGAGGGTGCGCAGCGCCTCGGCACTCGCCGGAGCGCCGTCGACCGTGGCGCGCAAGCGCCCCGAGGCGCTCATCTCGCGGGCCAGGGCGACCTCGCGACCGTCGACCTCGACGAGGGCCACGGCCCGGGTGGCCGGCCCCAGCGCGTAGCGCGCGCCGTCGGTCTCGAGCCCGAGGCTCAGCGCGAGCGCGCCGACGAGGAGCGTCTTGCCCGCCCCGGTCTCCCCGGTGACCACGGTGAACCCCGGGGAGAGTTCCAGGGTGGCCTCCTCGATGACCCCGAGGTCGCGGGCGTGGATCTCGAGCAGCCGGGCTCTAGGCATGGCCCTCGCGCAGGCTCCGCCGCAGCCGCGAGGCCAGGCCGAAGTTGCGCGTGGCCACGACCCGCACGGGGCGCGCGTTGCGTCGCACGACGACCGAGCAGCCCGGATCGAGCGTCGCCACGCGCTGGCCGTCGGCCACCACCACGGCCGGCTTGTCGAGCGCCTCGAGACGCACGATCGCCTCGGCGGGGACGATGATCGAACGGTCGATCGTGAAGTGGGGGGCCACCGGGGTGATCACGAGCAGCCCCATCGACGGGTCCACGACGGGGCCCCCGGCCGACAGGCTGTAGCCCGTGCTGCCCGTCGGCGTCGACACCATGGCGCCGTCGGCGGTGTAGGTGAGGTACTCCTCGTCGTCGACGTAGGTGCGCACCTTGACCATGTGCCCGGCCGCGGGCCGCTCGACCACGACCTCGTTGAGCGCGAACTCGTCCTCGACGGCGCCGTCGACGTCGATGCGCAGGGCCAGGCGCTCGACGACCGGCGCGCCCTCCAGGGCGCCCACCACGGTGGAGGCCACCTCGGTCGAGGGCACGTCCAGCAAGAAGCCGACCTGGCCCAGGTTCACCGCCACGATCCGCGCGCCGGCCCGATGGGCGAGGCGGGCGGCCCGCAGGAAGGTGCCGTCCCCGCCGAGGCTGACGACGACCGTGTCGGGCGCGACCGCGGGCTCCACCGCCGCGTCGAGCAGGTGCATCGTCGAGTCGATACCGGCTGCCCCGAGCTCGGCGCCCACCGCGGCGGCGATCTCGAGGGCGTCGGTCCGGTTGGAAAAGGCGGTGAAGAGCAGGTTGGACACGGTCGGCCTCGAGACGGGATCCGGGGACAACGGTCGTCGGGTCGCGGGGCTAGCGCTGCTCGTAGGTGGCGACGATCATCCCTCGCGCGAGGGTGTGCATGAACAGGTTGAACCCCAGGTAGGCCGGGGTGGCGCCGTCGGGCAGGTCCAGGCTGGCCACGTCGAGGGCGTGGACCACGAAGTAGTAGTGGTGCGGACCGTGGCCGGCCGGCGGCGCCGCTCCGATGTAGCGGTGCAGGCCGGCGTCGTTGGCGAGGGTGATCGCCCCCTCGGGCAGCCCCCCGTGGCCGTCGCCGGCGCCGGCGGGGAGCGAGGTGACCTCCGTGGGCAGGTCGTAGACGGCCCAGTGCCAGAAGCCCGACGCCGTGGGGGCGTCGGGGTCGTAGCAGGTCACCGCGAAGCTCTCGGTCTCTTTGGGGAAGCCCCGCCAGGAGAGCTGGGGGGAGGTGTCGGTGCCGCCCGCGCCCATGAGCCCGCTCACCTGGGCCCGGGCCAACTCGGCACCCTCCTCGACGTCCTCCGAGGTGACCTCGAATGAGGGGACGGCCGGGAGCTCGGCGTAGGGGTTACGGGACATCGCTGCCTCCTTGTCGAGAGCGTCACGGTGACTCTAGCGAGGCGCCTTGACCAGCGCACCCCGAGCCCGGCTCGTACACTGACCCGACCACCACGACGCCGGAGGAGACCGTGAAGCGCCGCCGCACACTCACCGTGGGTTTTGCGGTCCTCACGCTCGGCCTCACGCCCCTCGCGGCCGCGTCGGCCGCCTCGACGACCACGACCACGTCCCCGGCGGGCCCGACCACGACCACGGGGGTGACGCGGACCCACCTCGGCCCTGACGGCGTCGTGTCGTCGGCCATCGTCGCCGAGAACAAGCGACGCGGCACCTCGTCGTGGCGCATCGGGCCCGACACCTCGGTCACCGCCATCCAGGGCTTCGCCGACACGACCTACGCGGCGATCGGCCAGCACGTCACCCTGCGGGTGACGACGGACCTCTCGCGGTACCGGGTCGTCGCGTACCGGATGGGCTACTACCAGGGCTTCGGCGCGCGCGAGGTCTGGAGCTCGGGCCTGCTCACCGGACAGCGTCAGCCGGCCTGCCCGGTCGACCCGTCGACCAACATGGTCAGCTGCGCCAACTGGAGCCCGTCGCTGACCTTTACCGTCACCGCGGCGTTCGTGCCCGGGGACTACCTCTTGAAGCTCGTGGGCGGCCCGCGCGCCGCGAGCTACGTCCCGCTCACGATCTGGGACCCACACAGCCACGCGACCTACGTCATCATGAACCGCTCGCTCGTCGAGCAGGGCTGGAACACCTACGGCGGCTTCTCCTACTACGCCGGGGTGGGACCGTGCATCCTCGACACCAGCTCCTACCCGCCGTGCAACCGGGCGCGCGTGGTCTCCTTCGACCGCCCCTACGACACGGGCGCCGGCTCGTCGGACTTCCTCACCAACGAGTACCCGCTCGTGCGCCTCGCCGAGAAGGAGGGCCTCGACGTCACCTACATCACCGACGTCACCCTCGACGAGCACCCGACCCTCCTGCTCGCCCACAAGGCGCTGCTCACCCTCGACCACGACGAGACCTGGACCTACCAAGAGCGCATGGCCGTGTTGCGCGCGACCGCGCGCGGGGTCAACGTGGTCTACTTCGGGGCCGCGGCGATGGTGCGCCACGCCCGCCTCGAGCCCTCCACCCTCGGCCCCGACCGTCAAGAGGTCGACTACCGCAACGCTGGCGAGGACCCCCTCTTCGGTCACGGCCCGCCCGAGCAGGTGACCGGCAACACCTGGGAGGACCCGCCCGCCAGCTGGTCGCCCGTGCCCCAGATCGGCGAGGAGTACGTCGGGTACCTCGCCCCCGGGGCGAGCGCGCCGATGGTCGTGACCGACGCCGGCTCCTGGCTGTACCGCGGGACCGGGCTGCACGACGGCTCGACCATCCCCGGGGTCATCGCCTCGGACATCGACCACGTCATCCCCTCCTCGGCCAACCCCGTCAACCTCGAGGTGCTCTCCCACTCCCCCATTCCGACCTCGACCGGGACCTTCAGCTCGACGACCTGGTCACCGACCCCCACAGCCTCGCGGGCGTCGTCGACACCGGCAACAACGTCTGGATCGGTGACCTGCGGCCGTGCCCGAGGAGCGACCCGGGCTGTCCGACCCCGCTCATGACGACGATGACCAACAACATCTTGCGCCTCGTCGGTCGGGGTCCCGCCGGCCGGTACGAGCCGTCGCACAACAACCTGGCCACCGTCGCCCCCGCGGGTTCCTGACGCGGATCGCGGGCCTCGGTAGTCTGAGGCGAGCGACCATGACCGACGCCACGACCCGACCCGAGCCCAACGACTTCAACCGCCAGGTGATCGACGCCCTGCGCTCGAGCGGCGGCGTGCTCACCGAGGGGCCCTTCGCCGGCGCCCCCCTGCTGGTGCTGCACACCCGCGGACGCCGCACCGGACGCGCGTACGAGAACCCGATGATGTACCTCGAGCTCGACGGACACGTCTACGTCTTCGCCTCGCGGGCGGGCCACCCCGAGCACCCCGACTGGTACCTCAACCTCGTCGCCCACCCCGAGGTCACCGTCGAGCGCGGCGGCGAGACGTACGCGGCGCGGGCCGAGGTGCTCGAGGAGGACGAGCGGGCGCGCGTCTACGGCCTCCAGAGCGACGCCTACCCCCAGTTCGCCGAGTACCAGCGTCAGACGTCCCGGGCCATCCCGGTGGTCGAGCTGGTCCGCACCGACTGACCCGTCGTGGGCGTCGCCGACGAGCTCGCCCGGCTGATCGCCCACCGGGACGCCGGCACACTCACCGACGAGGAGTTCCAGGCGGCCAAGGCCGACCTGCTGGCGCACCCCGAGCGCGCACGGACCGAGCCCGAAGTGGAGGCCGCCGAGCCCGTCTCGTCACGACGGCGCCGCAACCGACGCGGCGCGCTCGTCGTGGCCGCGCTCATTGTCCTCGCCCTCGTGGGCTGGGTCGTCGTGAGTGAGGCGATGATCGGCGGCGCCCGGCTCGAGGTGCGCGTGACCTCGGTCACCGCCGTGAACGCCGACGTCGTCAAAGTCCACGCCACCGTTACCAATGTGGGGGGTCGGACCAGCCTCGGCATCTGCCAGGTAGCGGTGAGGCTCTCGGGCTCGGGCGGCTCGTCGCCGATCGAGACGCCCCCAGAGCCCCTGACGACGTCGCCGGTGCCCCCGGGCGCCACCACCTCCGGCACGGCCGAGGTCGTCGTGGTCGCGGGCGGCGCCCAGCGCGTCACCTCGCGCGACCTGTCCTTCTCCTGCCAGTAGGGATCGACCTCTCACCACGACAACCGTGGGAGGTCCCCCACGCGCTCGGGGGTCGTCAACCCAACGTCGGAGGCATCCTCGCCCACCGTAGGCTCGCGTCGTGGCCCCGCGCGACCCCGCCGAGCCCCGACCCTCGACCTACCTCGCGCTCGAACCGCCGCCCGACATCCGCCGCGAGCTCAGGGAGGCCATGACTCACCTCGGGGTGCGTGACGCCGTGCCCCACGTCACCCTGGTCGCCCCTCCGGAGATCCCCACGGGCGACACGTGGACCGCGGCGCTTCGAGAGGTCGCCTCAACGACCGCCCCGTTCGCCGTGCGCCTGGGGGGCGTGGCGTCGTTCGACGGGCGCGTCCGGTACCTCGCCGTCGAGGGCGAGGGCGTCTACGCGCTGCGCGGCGCGCTCGAGGCGGCCCTCGGGCTCGCCCCCCGGTCCGAGCCCTTCGTGGCGCACCTCACCCTCGCCGTGGCCCGGCGGGGCCGCCCGCTGCCCGAGGTCGCCGACGGGGCGATCCCCTCGTCCGTGCACCGCGCGTTCCTCGCGGTCGCCGTCGTCCTCTTCGCCCGTTCGGCGCCCGGAGCGTCCTACGTGGGGGTGCGCTCGTACCCTCTCACCGGCGCGCCCTGAGCGTCGCGTGCTAGGCCAGAAGGCGTGTCGGCCTTCCTCCTCACCCGTCACCGCACGGGCCCGTCGTGGGACCCGACGCGCCCGATGGAGGCCCAGTCCGACTGGGAGGAGCACGCTCGCGTCATGGACGCCCTGGTCGCACGGGGTGTCCTGATCATCGGCGGACCCGCGGGCGCCGGGGAGCGCGTCGTGCTGGTCTGCGAGGCGGCGACGGCCCAGGAGCTCCTCGACGCGCTCGAGGACGACCCCTGGACGCGCAGCCACCTCATCGACGAAGTCGAGCCGCTCTCGATCCGGATCGACGCGAGGCACCCGTGAGGGGCCCGCGCGAGGCCGGCGTCTCGATCGTCTCCGCACTCGCCGGCGTGGTCATCGTGCTCGTCCTCGGCTCGATCGTGCTCTCCCAGACGATCGGGGGAAGTCCCGCCCACCCCGGACCCACGCCGGGGCGCGCGGGGGCCACGACCCCGGCGGCGTCGGCTCTGGCGAGCGCCCCGCCGGCGGCTGCGCACGCGGCGTGTGTGGCCGACGTCGCGGCGATCGAGTCGGCCGTCGCCGCCTACGAGTCCCTCCACGGCGCTGCGCCGCCGCCCGGGACCGCCTGGGCCACGGGACCCGGCGGTCCCCTGGCCGGGCAACGCTGGCCCTCGGGCGACGCGTCGTTCACCCTGGGGTGGACCGGGACCGACGTCGCGGTGCGCCCGGCCCGAGGGCCCCACGCCCACCAGACGACCGACGGCGCCGCCGGCTGCGCCGACCTCTGATCAGCGCGGGACGATCGTCACCCGCTCGGTGTTCGAGAGCAGCTCGACCCAGGTCTGACCTGGGGCGAGCCTGATGACCTTGCCCTGGTCGTTGGTGAACACGGTGCGGTGATAGAGGTTCGAGCGCGACCAGTGACCGTGCTGGACGACGCCCCCGGTGAAGACCTCGGCCGGGCCCGAACCGACCAACTGGGCGTAGGAGTCGATCACGCCCACGCCCCCGACGTAGTTCACCGACATCACGATCACGTTCTTCGGAGCGAGCTGGACCCCGTTGGCCGATTTCTCGAGCGAGCCGAAGAGCGAACGATCCCAGCGCCTGGCGGACGGGTTCCACGTGTAGGTCACGGCGTAGCCGGCTTCGAAGCCGACGGTGAACGCGCGCACCTTCGGGCCGTGGGCGAACTGCCCCGGGGCGAGGTACGTGAAGAGCGGCCGGGTCGGCCGCGGCACCCCGTCCTTTTTCATGAGGAGCAGGGCGTTCGCGAACAGGTTGTGGGGCACGGGCCGGTTCGGGTCGCGGAACATCGCGGGGCCGCTATTGGACTCGTCGTAGAGCTTCACGGGTGCCGTCGCGATGCTGCGAAGCGCGTACTGCGCGCCGCCGCTGAAGGCGAAGATACCGCCGATCGGAAAGACGATCTCGCGGTCGGTGCGCCGCACCGAGCGCACCGGGCCCACGACCGTGGGCAGCTGGGAGTCGAAGATCGCGGCCAGGCGCGTGATGCCGCCCTCGACGATCTCCTCGTAGACGACGTCGGCCTCTTGCACCCCGTACTGGGGCATCGCCTGAGGGGTGTTGTCGATCTTGATCGTGAGGGCCGAACGGTGCTCGGTGAGGTGGTGGGGGTCGGGCAGGCCCGTCAGCGGGTCGACGTAGACGTGCCGCGGCGTCGTCGTGGTGGTGGGCTGGGTCGTCGTCGTCGTTGATGAGGTCGTCGCCGTGTCCGAGGCCCCCGCCGGCTGGGCGAGGGCGACCACGAGGAGGAGCACGAGGGCGAGAGGGGACACGACACGGGGCACGACGGTCAACCTAGCCAACCACGGACACTCCCGGTCATCAGGGAGCACGCCCTTTCCGGCCTCGAGCGCGCGGCACGACTCCCGGGTGAGGGGTGTCACGCCCCGAGGCGTACGACTTCGTTGAGGTGATCCTCGCGTGAGAGCCCGTCGGCGACCCCGGCTACGCCCACGGTCTCTTCGCGCCGGCGCCGGGGCGCCCGCGACGAGCTCAGGCCACGCGCGTGCGCTGGGTGGGCGCGGCGCACTCCCGGCACAAGATGACCGACGGCGGGAACTCCCGGTCGGTCTGAGGTGAGCGGAAGACCCGCACGACCCCCGACGAACGGCACTGGCGGTGGTGCCAACACGAGCGCCGAGAGCACCCGCAGGGCCCCGACGCCGGCTGGCGCGTGGGGCCCGATCGCTCGGCCCAGTGGGCCGACGTCGCAGCGTGAAGATCGCCCATGATGACCTCCGGAACTCCGCTCCGACCAGGCTAGCGAGCACGCAGAGCGAAGGGGTGGATGGGCGACGGTCGTCTCTCGGAGGGACCATCGGTCCCCCCCACCGACGGCCGGACGCTCTGTACACTGCGCCGGTGTCCGAGGGCTGGGTCCGCGCCGTGGTGCGCGCCCGCGCGCTCGTCCTCGTATTCTGGGCCGTCGTCGCGGCCCTCGGGGTGATCGGCGCGGGGTCGCTCTCGAGCCGGCTCTCCACGTCGCTCGACGTCCCGGGCACCCCCTCGGCCGCGGCCAACGCGATCCTGGCGCGCTCCTTCCACGAGAACGCCGACGGGTCGTTCACCGTGGTGGTGAGCGAGCGCCACCTCGGCACGTCCCGCCAGCGAGCGCTGCGCGCCGAGCTCTCTCGCGCCCTCGCCGGGGTCGGGCACGCTCGCGTCGTCGAGAGCCACGCCGTCGCCGGGGTCTGGTACGCCGTGGTGAGCACCCCCCTCGACCTCGCGAGCGCCGCCACCCTCACCGACACCCTGCGCCACCGTCTCGCCACCGACGGCCCCGCCGGGGCCCTCCTCACCGGTCCCCCGGCCCTCCAGAGTGACCTCGGCCCCGTGCTGCGCGCCGACCTCGCCCGGGGACTCGTCGTCGCGCTCGTCGCGGCCGTCCTCCTCCTCGCGCTCACCCTCGGGGTCGGCGCGGCCCTGCTCGTGCCCTTCGTCGTCGCCCTGGCCACGACCGGGGCCTCGCTCGCGGTCCTCGAGGTGCTCGCGCGACACCTCACGATCTCGCTCTACGCGCCCAACCTCGTGGAGTTGGTCGGGCTCGGCCTCGCCGTCGACTACGCCCTCTTGCTCGTGCACCGCCTCCGCGAGGAGGCGACGAGCGCGCCCGACCCCACCGCGGCGGTCGTGGCGACCATGGCCACCGCCGGGCGCACCGTCGTCCTCTCGGGCCTCGTCGTGGCGGTCGGGCTCGCGGCCCTCCTGGTCGAGCCGGTCGGCTTCGTCCGCTCGCTGGGGGTCGCCGGGCTCGTCGTCGCCCTCGCCGCCGTGGCCTCGGCGCTGAGCCTCGCCCCCGCGCTCCTCTCACTGCTCGGACCCAACGCCCGCCGCACGCGCACGCGGCGGGTGGGCCGGGGTGCCTGGATTCGGCTGGCCCGCGGCGTGCTCGCGCGACGCCGCATCGCCCTCGCCGGGTCGCTCACCCTCCTCCTCGCGCTCGCGAGCCCCCTTCTCGGGCTGCACCTCACGCCCCTCACCCTCGCCTCACTGCCCCGGTCGATGGCCTCGGTGCGCGCGCTCGACCTCGTGAGCTCCCGACTCGGTCCCGGGGTCGCGACTCCCCTCAGCGTGGTCGTCGACACCCACCGCGAGGGTGGCGACGCCACGACCGCCCAGGCGGCCGCGCGACTGCGCCTGGCGACCGCGCTCTCGCGCGACCGCGAGGTCGAGATCGCCGCCGTAGGGACCCGCGCGCCCTTCGTCGCCGACTCCGGGCGCTACGCCCAGATCGACGTCGTCGCCCGCGCCGCCTTCGGCTCACCCGAGGTCCAGGCGCTCGTCGCTCGCGTGCGCCACCGCCTCGTGCCCGCGGCCCACTTCCCGTCGGGCACCACCGTCGACGTCGGCGGGGCGCCGGCCCAAGGGGTCGACTTCCTCGCGCGCGTCTACTCCTCGGCGCCCCTCGTCGCCGCCACGGCGCTCCTCGTCACCTCGCTCCTGGTCGGCCTGGCCCTCTCCTCGTGGGTCCTCGCCCTGCTCTCGGGCGCCCTCGCCCTGCTCAGCCAGGCCGCCGCCCTCGGGATCACCGTCGCGGTGGTGCGCCTCGGCCTCGGGCCGGGCGCCGCGGCGTCCGCGGGCCAGGTCGAGGGCTGGGTGCCCGTCTTTCTCTTCGCGCTCCTCCTCGGGCTCTCCACCGACTACCAGGTCTTCATCCTCGCGCGGGTTCGCGAGGCGTTCGCCCGGAACGGCGAACCCGACGCGGCCGTGCAGAGCGCCCTCGAGCGCACGGGCGGCGTGGTGAGCGCCGCGGCGCTCGTCATGGTCGGGGCGCTCGCCGGGCTCGTGGTCGGGCGGGTGGCCGGTCTAAGCGAGCTGGGCCTCGGCCTCGCCGCGGGCGTGCTGGTCGACGTCGTCGTGGTGCGCGGGGTCGTCCTGCCGAGCGCCCTCGGGCTCCTCGGGCGCCGCGCCCTCGCGCGACCGGGCGAGCCCGACCCCCCGCCGGTCCCGGCGACGGGCGACGGGCGGGGGGTCGGGCCCGGTCCGGCTACTTGACGATGCGGATCGCGAAGCGGAACGCCGGCA
>NCBE01000109.1 GCA_002255565.1 Actinobacteria bacterium 21-73-9 | reverse complement strand
GGCGCGGCGGCGGCGCCGGGCACGCGGGGTCGCGGGCGTCGCGACGTGCGGCGCGATGACGTGGACGTCGAGGTCGCGGCTCAGGGCGACGAGCCGCTCGACGAAGCCGCCGCGGGGTCGTCGCCAGGAGCGCCCGTGGCCGGCGCCGACGACGACCTGGGTCGCCCGCTCGCTGCGGGCGAAGGCCACCAGCGCACCGGCGACGTCGTCGTCGACGAGCTCGCGGAATCGGCCGCCGAGCTCCTCGGCGAGCTCACGCATCGCTCGAAGGTCGGCACCGGCGTCGGACGCGGCGTCGCCGCTGGACACGTGCACGGCGACGAGCTCGGCCCCGGCGCGCGCCGCCATGCGGGCCGCCCGGCGCAAGAGACCCTCGTCGGCCGGACCACCCGCGAGGCCCACGACCAGTCGCTCGCGCGTCTCCCAGGCCCGCTCGATCTCGTGCTCCTCGCGGTAGCGGGTGAGAGCCTCGTCGACGCGGTCGGCGAGCCACAGGAGGGCCAACTCGCGCAGCGCCCCGAGATTGCCGACGCGGAAGTAGTTGGCGAGGGAGGCGTCGATCGCCTCGGCCGGGTAGACGTTGCCGTGCGCCAGGCGCCGGCGCAGGGCCTCGGGGGTGATATCGACGAGCTCGACCTGCTCGGCCCGGCGCACGAAGGGATCGGGCACGGTCTCGCGCTGGGTGACGCCGGTGATCGCCTCGACGACGTCGTTCACCGACTCGAGGTGCTGGATGTTCACGGTCGTGATCACGTCGATCCCCGCCGCGAGCAGGTCCTCGACGTCCTCCCAGCGCTTCTCGTGGCGCCCGCCGGGGACGTTGGTGTGGGCCAGCTCGTCGACGAGGGCGACCTGGGGCGCACGCGCGAGGACGGCCTCGAGGTCCATCTCGCTCAGGCGCACGCCGCGGTACTCGCGGGTCACCCGCGGGACGACCTCGAGGTCGCGCAGTTGGGCCTCGGTGAGGGGACGGCCGTGGGTCTCGACGTAGGCGACGACGACGTCGGTGCCCCGCTGGCGCCGTCGCCAGCCCTCGTCGAGCATGTGGTAGGTCTTGCCCACGCCCGGCGCCGAGCCCAGGTAGACCCGCAGCGTCCCGCGGCTCACGGCCCTCCGGCCACGCTCGCGCCGGGGAGCGAGCCCGCCACCGTCTCGGCGATCGCCACCGCGGCGACGCGCCGCTCGAGCGACACCGGGTGGGCCGTCCGCGGGGTGAGGACGAAGCGGCCCCGGACCCGCCCGCGCCAGGTGACGGCGATCTCGAGCTCGGGCCCGGGCAGCCCCCACTCGCCGACCGGCCAGAGCAGGCCCGCGTTCTCGACCTCGCCGCTCAGGCCCAGACGGGCCCGCGGCGGCTCGAGGTCACCGGGCTCGTAGCGACAGGCCCGCAGCTCGAGCACCTCGACGAGGAGCTCCTCGGCGCGTGCGACGACCGCCCTCGCCGGCTCGCTCGAGGCCCCGAGGGCGGCGCCCTCGGCGACGGCGTCGACGAGGCGGGTGCTCTCGTCGTGTCGTTGCCGGCTTCGCCGGCTCCACTGGGCGAGCTCGGTCACGCCCACGCCGACGACGACGAGCGCGACGAACGTCTCGAGGTCGGGCCGGTGCCCGATGGTGAAGCGCCCGTACGGCGGCGCCCAGTAGAAGTCGTACCAGGCGGCGGCCGACACCGTGGCCGCGTAGCCGGCCCCGCGATCGGCCAGAACGGCGAGGACGGTCACGACCGCCACGAGCAGGAGCGCCATCGCGGCGCCGGCGAATCGAGTGCGCACGGGGATGAGCGCCGCCGCGACGACGAGCGGCGCGACGAACGACACCGCCCAGGCGGCCAGGCGGACCCGCGACGCGCTCACGACGAGGGGCCGCGTAGTCGGGCGAGGGCCTCGTTGAGGCTGAGGACGTCGATGTAGGACGAGCCCAGGAACCCCCACTCCGGGCCGTGGGTCTGGCTCGCGATGAGCGTCTTCAGCCGCCCCGGGGAGATCCCGGTCGCCTGGGCGACCATGGGGACCTGGACGAGGGCGTCGGCCGGCGAGATGTCGGGATCGTACCCACTCCCCGAGGTCGTCACCAGGTCCGGGGTCGGGTGCGCGACCCCGAGGCGGTGCCAGTAGGCGACGAGGGCCCTGGTGTCGGCCACGAGGGTCTTCGAGCGCGGCCCGAGGTTGGTCGCCCCGGACTCCCCGGGGACGCCGTTCGCGACGAGCGGGTTGTCCCCGCCGCTGACGTGGGTCGTGGGGTTCGCCGCGTAGGGGCCGGCGTCGTCGGGCCGTCCGTGGAACCAGTCGCGGCCCGTCCAGTTCTGGCCGACGAGCGTCGAGCCGTTCGGCCCGATCGACCCGTTCGCCTGGCTGGGGAAGAGCAGCTGGGCGACCCCGGTGCCGGCGAAGGCGTAGAGGAAGCCGAAGACCAGCATGCAGATCAACGCCATGACCAGGGAACGGCGAAGGTGGGTCCACATGATGACTCCTAGTAGGCGTGCAGGGCGACCAGGATCAGGTCGATCAGCTTGATGAAGACGAACGGCGCGACGACCCCGCCGACCCCGTAGATCAGCACGTTGCGCCTAAGGATCGCCGCCGAGGTGGCGGCGCGGAACCGCACCCCGCGCAGCGCCAGGGGGATGAGGGCCACGATGACGAGCGCGTTGAAGATGACCGCCGAGAGGATCGCGCTCTGCGGGCTGTGCAGTCGCATGACGTTGAGGGCCTTCAGCTGTGGGTAGGCCGTGTAGAAGATCGCCGGGATGATGGCGAAGTACTTCGCCACGTCGTTCGCGATCGAGAACGTCGTCAGCGACCCCCGCGTGATGAGCAGCTGCTTGCCGATCTCGACGACGTCGATCAGCTTGGTGGGGTTCGAGTCGAGGTCGACCATGTTGCCGGCCTCCTTGGCCGCCATCGTCCCGGTGTTCATGGCGACGCCGACGTCGGCCTGGGCCAGGGCGGGCGCGTCGTTCGTGCCGTCCCCGGTCATCGCGACGAGCTTGCCGCCCTCTTGCTCCTGGCGGATGAGGGCCATCTTCGTCTCCGGCGTCGCCTCGGCGAGGAAGTCGTCGACCCCGGCCTCCTGGGCGATGGCCGCCGCCGTGAGGGGGTTGTCGCCCGTGATCATGACGGTGCGGATGCCGAGCCGTCGCATCTCGTCGAACTTCTCGCGGATGCCGGCCTTCACGACGTCCTTGAGCTCGATCACGCCGAGCACGTCGGCCCCTTCGGCGACGACGAGGGGCGTCGAGCCGGCGCGGGCGATGCGCTCGACGATCTCATCCAGGTCCGCCGGCACCGTCCCGCCCTCTTCGACGACCCAGCGCCTCAGCGCGTCGGCGGCGCCCTTGCGGATGCGCCGCCCGTCGACGTCGAGCCCGGACATCCGCGTCGTGGCGCTGAAGGGGACGAACTCGTGGGGCTGGTCGAGGGTCCGCTCGCGCAGCTGGAAGCGCTCCTTCGCGAGCACCACGATCGAGCGCCCCTCGGGCGTCTCGTCGGCGATGGAGGCCAGCTGGGCGACGTCGGCGACGTCGGCCTCGCTGTGGCCGCCCACGGGGTAGAAGGCGGAGGCCATCCGGTTGCCCAGGGTGATGGTGCCGGTCTTGTCGAGCAGGAGCGTCTGGACGTCGCCCGCCGCCTCGACGGCCCGACCGCTCATCGCGAGCACGTTGCGCTGGACCAGGCGGTCCATGCCGGCGATCCCGATCGCCGAGAGCAGTGCCCCGATCGTCGTGGGGATGAGGCACACGAGGAGTGCCACGAGGACCACGACCGACACGGTCGCGCCGGAGAAGCGGGCGAACGGGACGAGGGTCACGACAACCGGGAGGAAGACGATCGTCAGGACCGAGAGGAGGATCGTCAGGGCGATCTCGTTGGGCGTCTTCTGGCGGTTCGCGCCCTCGACGAGCGTGATCATGCGGTCGAGGAACGTGTGGCCGCGCTCGGCGGTGATCCGCACGACGATGCGGTCCGAGAGGACCCGGGTGCCCCCGGTGACGGCCGAGCGGTCGCCGCCGGACTCGCGGATCACCGGCGCCGACTCGCCGGTGATCGCCGACTCGTCCACCGAGGCGATGCCCTCGGTGATCTCACCGTCGGAGGGGATCACGTCGCCCGGCTCGCAGACGACGAGGTCGCCCGCGGCGAGGTCGGCGGCGGCGACCCGCTCCTCGACCCCGTCGGGGCGCAGGCGGCGCGCCTCGGTCTCCGAGCGCATCTTGCGCAGGGTGTCGGCCTGGGCCTTGCCGCGACCCTCGGCCATCGCCTCGGCGAAGTTGGCGAAGACGACGGTGAGAAAGAGCCAGACCGTGATGGACCAGGTGAAGACGCCCGGGTGGGCGATCGCCTCGATGAGGCTGACGACGGTCCCGACCAGGACGACGAACATGACCGGGTTGCGCACTTGCACGCGTGGGTCGAGCTTCGTGACGGCGCCCGCGAGCGCCTCGCGCAGGATCTCGGGGTCGAACAGGCTGCGCGCCTGGGCGACGCCGTGGGGCGCCGTCGACTCCGCGACGCTCATCAGAAGAACCTCCCGTGGCTCAGCTGCTCGACGATCGGCCCCAGGGCCAACGCCGGGAAGAAGGTGAGGCCGCCGATGATCACCACGACGCCCGTCGTGAGGCCCACGAACATGGTGTTGTCGGTGCGGAACGTCCCGAGCGAGTGGGGAACGACGTCCTTGCTCGCGAGGACGCCCCCGAGGGCGATGGCTGGGATCATGATGGCGAAGCGGCCGAGCAGCATGTCGAGGGCCCCGACCACGTTGTAGAAGGGGGTGTTGCCGGAGAGGCCCCCGAAGGCCGACCCGTTGTTGTTGCCCTGGCTGGTGAGCGCGTAGAGGATCTCGCTGAACCCGTGGGGGCCGTGGTTGAGGGGCCCGGCGCGCCCCGCGGCCACCGAGACGGCGACGGCCGTCACGACGAGGACGGTGACCGGCATCACGAGGGCGCCCAGTCCCGCGAGCTTGACCTCGGTCGCCTGGATCTTCTTGCCGAGGAACTCGGGCGTCCGCCCGATCATCAGCCCTCCGATGAAGACCGCGATCACGGCGTAGATGAGCAGCGTGTAGAGGCCGCTGCCCGTGCCGCCGGGCGACACCTCGCCGAACATCATGCCCACGAGCAGCCCGAAGCCCCCCATCGGGGTGAACGAGTCGTAGGCGGCGTCGGCCGAGCCCGTGGAGGTCGACGTCGAGGCCACGCCGAAGAGCGCGCTCGAGGTGTCGCCGAAGCGGACTTCCTTGCCCTCGGTATTGCCGACGCTCGAGTGCACGCCGGCCGCGGCCACGGCCGGATTGTTCTGGTGCTCCGCGGTGGTCGTGACCGCGAGGACCGAGCCGAAGAGGATCGCCATCACCGCGAGCAGGGCCACGCCGTGGCGCCGGCTGCCGACCATCTTGCCGAACGTGTAGGTCAGCGACACCGGGATGCACAAGACGAGGAAGATCGAGAGGAAGTTCGTGAGCCCCGTCGGGTTCTCGAAGGGCGCGGCCGAGTTGGCGTTCAAGAAGCCCCCGCCGTTCGTGCCGAGCTGCTTGATCACCTCCATGAAGGCGATCGGGCCGCGCGCGATCGTCTGGGAGACCCCGTTCAGGGCGTCGTGGAAGGAGGCGGTGCCCGCGAGGGT
>NCBE01000171.1 GCA_002255565.1 Actinobacteria bacterium 21-73-9 | reverse complement strand
CCCTCGGCTACGTCGAGGACGCGGCGCTGCCCGCCCTCTACCGGCGGGCCGCGGTCGTCGCCTACCCCTCGCGCGGCGAGGGCTTCGGCCTGCCGGTGCTCGAGGCGATGGCCTGCGGAGCGTCGGTCGTGACGACGGCCGACACCGTCATGGCCGAGGTCTCGGCGGGGGCGGCGCGACTCGTGAGATCCGGTGACGCGGCGGCCCTCGCCCGGGCGCTCCTCGACGCGCTGGGCGAGGGCGCGCCCGAGCGCGCGGCGCGGGCCCTCGCCGGGCGCGCGCGCGCCCGGGACTACACGTGGGAGCGCTGCGTCGCGCGCCACCTCGACGCGTACCGGATCGCACTCGGGCGATGAGCGTCGCCCTCGTGACCGGGGCCGGCGGCTTCGTCGGAGGCCACCTCGTCGCCCACCTCCGCGCGTCGGGCGACGACGTCGTCGCCGTCGACCGTGAGGTCGACGTGACCGACCCCCGCGCCGTCGCCGCGGCGGTCGCGGCGGCCTCTCCCGAGGTCGTCTACCACCTGGCCGCCCTCAGCCACGTCGGCCGGTCGTGGGAGGAGCCCGAGGCGGTGCGCGCGGTCAACGTGGGCGGCACCCGTCGCGTCCTCGAGGCCGTGGCCGCGCGGGCCCCGGGGGCCCGGGTCGTCGTCGTGAGCTCGGCCGAGGTCTACGGCGTGACCCGGCCCGAGGACCAGCCCCTGGCCGAGACCCGGGCCCTCGCCCCGGTGAGCCCCTACGCCCAGAGCAAGGCCGAGGCCGAGCGCGTCGCCCTCGAGGCGGCGGTGGCCGGGCTGGACGTGGTCGTCGTGCGCCCCTTCAACCACGTCGGGCCGGGCCAGGCGCCGACCTTCTTCGTCCCGGCCCTCGCGACCCGGCTCCTCGCGGCGCGCGCCGCCGGGGTGCGCGAGGTGCCGGTCGGCGACCTCACCGCGCGGCGCGACCTCACCGACGTGCGCGACGTCGTGCGCGCCTACCGTCGCCTCGCGCTCGCCGGTGCGTCGGGCACCGTCTACAACGTCGCCTCGGGCGTCGACCACGCCATGGCCGAGGTCGCCGCCGCGCTGGTCGAGATGGTGGCCCCGGGCACCCGGCTCGTCCTCGACCCCTCGCTCCTGCGGCCGGTGGAGGTCCCGGTGAGCCGGGGCGACCCGACCCGGCTGCGGGCGGTGACGCGGTGGCGCCCGACGATCGACCTGGCCCGGTCGCTTTCGGACGTGGTCTCCGAACTCGACCGCTCCCATCAGGGATGACAGGACGGACGGTGGCCCGAGGCGCGCGGGACCGGCCGGTAGCCTTGTCGGACTGATGGAAAACCGCGCCCCGGCCGTCGTCGCCGTCGTCGTCACCACCGGTCCGGGACCCGGGCTCGAGGCGACCCTCGCCTCGCTCGCCGCCCAGGACTACGCCGAGCTGAGCGTGCTCGTGGTCGCCAACGGCGACACGACCGGGGTGAGCGAGCGCGTGGCGTCGGTCGACCCCGGGGCCTTCGTGAGGGTCCTCGAGGAGAACCGGGGCTTCGGGGCCGCCTGCAACGAGGGGGCGCGCCTGGTCGAGGGGGCGGCCTTCTTCCTCTTCTGTCACGACGACGTGCGCCTCCACGACGACGTCGTGTCGCGCCTCGTCGAGTCGGCCTACCGGACCAACGCCGGGGTGGTCACCCCCAAGGCCGTCGCCTACGACGACGAGATGGTGCTGCTCCACGTCGGCCAGAACGCCGACCGCTTCGGCGTCGTGCGCGACCGGATCGAGCGCGGCGAGGTCGACCACGGCCAACAAGACCTCGAGCGCGACGTCTTCGTCGCCCCGGGCGGGGTGACCCTCGTGC
>NCBE01000170.1 GCA_002255565.1 Actinobacteria bacterium 21-73-9 | reverse complement strand
GTCGGTGACCTGGACGGCGAGCGGCGCGGCGGGGGGCGGGAGCCTCGGCGTCCAGGCCGGGCCGCCGGCCGAGGTGCCGGTCACGGTGACCGAGTCGCAGGCGATCAACACCCCGACCGGGGGGAGCGGCTAGGAGAAGGGCACTCGATTGGCGACGACGGCTGCGGCACCGAGGACGAACGGGCAGCGGGCAGGTGCGGGTGCGCGCCCTGGGGGCGCGCGTGGACCTGGTCGCCGCCGCCAGCTGCCCCTCGTGGTGGTCGGTGTGCTGCTGGTGCTCGGCTGCGCGCTGGCCTTCGCCGACGCCTCGGTGCATCTCGGAAGCCGGGAGGAGGTGCTGGTGGTCGCCCAGCCGGTCGCGGCCGGCCAGGTTCTCACCGCGGCCGACCTGCGGGCGGCTCGGGTTTCGACCGGCAGCGGCTTGGACGTGGTCCTGGTGGGAGGGGAGTCGAGCGTGATCGGTCGGCGGGCGGCGGTGCCGCTCGTTGCCGGATCGCTGCTGAGCGCGACGGAGGTGGGTGCCGCCCCGCCGGTCGGCTCGGGCTCGGACGAGGTGGCCGTCGGGTTGAAGGCGGGCGCCTTCCCGCCGGACCTGGCGCCCGGCGATCGGGTGCAGGTCGTCCCCGTCGCCTCCCCCTCTGGTGGGGGCACCGGGACCGTGGCGAGCGGGAGCCCGGTCGATGCGACGGTGCTCGGCGTGGACGCCGCCCCGCCAGGTTCGGGCAGCCCGACGGTGTTCTCCCTCCAGGTCGCAAGTGCCGACGCCGACGAGGTGGCCTCCTTGGCCGCGGCCGGCGAGGCCAGCCTGATCGAGGTCGGGGCGGGGGGCTGAGGTGGGCGTCGTCACCTTCGCCTCGGTCCGCTCCTGCGCGGTCACCACCGTGGCCCTCGCCCTGGCCGCCACCTGGCCGAGCCGATCTGACTCAGGCGGGCGCCGGGTGCTGTTGATCGAGGCCGACGCGGCGGGCGGGACGCTGGCCGGGCCGTCGGGTTGGCCGGCGGAGCCGAGCCTGGTGTCGCTCGCCGCGGCTGCCCGCCGGGGCGGCGACCCCGAGCTGGTGTGGGAGCACTGCCAGGAGCTTCCCGGGGGGACGGCGGTGCTGGCCGGGCCGGCCTCGGCCGACCAGGCGCGCCATGCGCTCAGCATGCTGGAGGGGTGGCTCGCCCGCCTCGGCGCGCTCGACGCGGACGTGCTGGTGGACTGCGGGAGGCTGGACCCGGCCTCGCCCGTCCTCGGGGTATTCGAACAGGGCGAGCGGGCGGTGCTGGTAGCCCGTCCCTGCCTGGCCGACCTGCAGGCCGTTGCGACCCGGCTCGAAGGCGGCCCGTCCGCCGGGGACCGCCTCGGGCTGGTGGTCGTCGGGGAGGGGCGTTACCCCGACGGCGAGATCGCCGAGGCGCTCGGGGTCGAGGTGCTGGCTCGCTTGCCGTGGGACCCCGACGCCGCTCAGGCGCTGGTGTCGGCGCCTGCATCGGCCCGGGAGCTGCGCATGGCGCCGTTGGTCCGGGCCGCCAGGACCCTCGCCGGCCGGCTCGCCGCCGGCATGGACGCGACCGCGTCGGTCCATGCCGGGCCAGTTCATGCCGGTCTGGTTCATGCCGGTCCGGTCCCGGCCACCGAAGGGGGGACGGCGTCGGTGCGCAGCCGGGTGTGGCGAGCGTTCCGCCCCGAGGCGAAGCCCGCACCGTCGAATGGGAGCGCACCGGAGGAGGTGTCGCGATGACGCCGGACGCTTCGCTCGTGGCCGAGCTGCGGACCGAGGTCCTGTCCACGCTCACGGCGCACGAGCGGGAGCTGGCCGCCGCGGGACGCCCGCCGCTCGGGCCGGCC
>NCBE01000108.1 GCA_002255565.1 Actinobacteria bacterium 21-73-9 | reverse complement strand
TGGCCCCACTGGGTGAGCTGGCCCTGGGGCAGGTAGCCGGTGCCGTTCTTGTGCTGGTCGACCTGGGGGCTGGCGAGGTAGCGCTCTCGCCCGCGCGGGTCGATGAAGTAGAGGTAATCGGCGTGGACGGTCTGGGTGGCGTTCTTCGGGACGATGACCTCGATGCCGTAGGTCTTCCATACTGCCTTGAGCGCGCTGGTCGGCCCGGTGAGGAAGTACCAGTTCTTCATCCCCGCCAGGCCGTGGATGCGGGTGAAGTGCTCGACGTCTGCCACCGATTCGGCCATCGGGTCGACGTTGACCCCGACGAAGGCGACCTTCGAGGCCTGCGAGCCGAGGTCGCGCTCGGCCAGGCGGAACTCCTGGGCGAGCACCGGGCAGACCTCGGTGCAGCGCGAGTCCATGAAGGCGAGGAGGACCGCCTTTCCTCTGAACGCGGAGAGGGCGACGGGGCGCCCGTGTTGGTCGGTCAAGGTGAACCCTGGTGCCTGGGCGCCCGGCATGTCGCTCAGGCCCATCAGCTGGACAAGGGGGTTCGGGGTGGATGCCGCGTTCTGGGCGCGCTGGTACAGGTAGGCGCTGACGGCCATCGCCACCACCAGTGCCATGGTGAACGGCAGCACGGCGAACGTGAGCCAGCGCGGGAACATCGGCTTCGGTCCAGGGGTGGCCGGCTCCGGCGATGCGGCCACTTCCTCAGTGCTCATCGCCACGACGGGCGCCTGCCAGGGTTGGCGTGGGGTCCGCCAGCCGTTCTCGGATCTGCCCGGGCGGCGGCGGCGGCTCTGCTCACGGCGCTCAGACTAGTACTGGCTGTCGTAGCCCGTCACCAGGCTTCGCCCAGTAGGCCGCTGGCGCAGCGTTTACCTGGCGCAGCGTTTACAACGGGCAGAGATGGGAGAACAGCACTGCCAGCTGTGGACCCGCACTAACCGCACCGGCAGTAGCGACGACGGCGGTGAAGGCGAGGAGGCTCAGGGTCGACGCCGACAGGTCGCGGCGGCCGTGGTCGCCGTCGAGCATGGCGATGCGCTGGACCAGGGCGTCGGCCCCGTTGAGCGAGGCGACGGCGCGATGCGCCGGGACGGCGTCGGCGGCGACGAGGAGGGCGTCGCGCAGCGAGCAAGGGTCGGCGACCTCGGCAGCCTCGCGGTCAGCCCAGCATTCAAGCGCCACGCGTGCCGCCCGGGCACAGCGCCGAGCCCACGGCACGAACCACAACAGCCCGGTACTGGCGTCGATCGCGTCGAGCCAGCGCTGGTGGTGGCGCCGGAGATGGGCGTACTCGTGGGCGACCACGGCGGCGAGCTGGCCCTCGTCGAGCCGTGCGCGCAGGCCTCGAGCGATCACCACCTGCGGGCCTCGGCCGGCCACGCTGTAGGCGAGCGCGGCCTCGGTCGGCAGGGTTACGAGCTCGAAGCCGTCGTGCGGCTCATGAACGCCGACGTAGGACGGTACGCGCAGGGTCATCCGGCGGCGGCGGGAACGAAGCAGGCGCCACGCCGTGCTCGCGACGCCGGAGCCGAGCAGTCCGGCTGCCAGCCAGGCAGTGACGAGACCTCCGGGTTCGAAGCGCTGCACGAGCACCTCGCAGACCTGCGTCACCGATGTCCCCCCCGCCGCGAGCAACAAGACCGGTGCGGCGAGCAGGGCGAGCCCGACCAGGACGTAGAATCCCGCCGCCAGCAGGCTGGTCGAGGCGACGAGCGCCCAGGTCCGGGGATGGCCACCACCCATCCGACAAGTGAGCATGCCGGGAAGCGCGGCGAGCAAGCCCGCGGCGAGCACGAGGACGATCATGTGGGCCCCCGCCCGCCGAGAAGCCTGCGCAGCTGAGCCCGCTCAGCGTCGTCGAGGCGTTCGATGAGACGTCCGAGCGCGGCCGGCCGGTCGGCGGCCGCGGCGAGGATCGCTCCCATGCGCTCGGCGACACTCTCCTCACGGCTGGAGGTTGGACGGTAGGAGAAGGCGCGGCCGGTCTTTTCTCGTTTGACGAGGCCCTTTCGCCACAACCGCACCAAGACGGTCATCACGGTCGTATAGCCGAGCGCACGGCCAGTGGCGAGGCGTTCATGGACCTGACCGGGCGTGAGCCAGCCGTCGCCGTCCCAGAGAACTTCGAGGACGGACTGCTCCAAGCTGCCGGGCGGGCTGCGGCGCAGCACGCCGGCGCGGCGACGGGCGGCACCTGGCTGACGTTCGACCATGTCCCATGATGACACCGCCGAGCCTCCCGTCGGCCGACTGAGGCGTTGCCGTACCGTGCGGGGGTATAGTACCTCCCCAAAGGGCGCTGGAGGCGATCGCACGTGTACGGCTATTCAGGCGACAAAGAGGCGTACCAGAGACGCTTGCGGCGGATCGAGGGGCAGGTGCGGGGCCTGCAACGCATGATCGACGACGACCGCTACTGCATCGATATCTTGACCCAGGTGGCTGCCGCCACCAAGGCGCTGCACGCTGTCGCGCTCGGCCTGCTCGAACAGCATCTGGGGCACTGCGTGGCAGAGGCGACCGCGGCGGGCGGCCCCGCCGGCGCCGCAAAGGTGAAGGAGGCGTCCGACGCCGTGGCGAGGCTGCTGCAGTCGTGACCCGGGACCGAGCCGACACCGGAGCGCCTGTGGACGAGAGGCCGGCAGACGGGGCGGCCCGAGCGCCGACCCTTGTCGTCGGGATCGAGGGCATGACCTGTGCCTCGTGCGTCCGCCGGGTCGAGCGGGCGCTCGCCGGCGTAGAAGGTGTCCTGGCCGCCCGGGTGAACCTTGCGACCGAGTCGGCCGAAGTCGAGCTCTCCGGACCCGTCGCGCCGACGGCGCTGTCGGGAGCTGTGCAGGCCGCCGGCTACCGCGCCGTCGTCGGCCACGGCGGCGGAGCCCCTTCAGCGGCGCTGGCCGACGCGGTGGTGCTCGAGGTGAGCGGCATGACCTGCGCCTCCTGCGTCCGCCGGGTCGAGCGGGCGCTCACCGACCTCGAAGGTGTCGCTGCGGCCCGGGTAAACCTCGCGACCGAGTCGGCCGAGGTCGAGCTGACCGGACCCCTCGACCCGGCGGTGCTCCTCGGCGCCGTCAGCGCCGCCGGGTACGAAGCCGCCGTCGCCCAGCCCGCCCGCGATCCGGCGACCGACGCCGCCGCCCGCCGGGGCCGCCGCCAAGCGGACCTCGCCCGCCGGCGGGCCAAGCTCGGGGTCGGGGCGGTGCTGAGCGGGGCAGTGCTGGTGCTCGCCTACGGGTTCGGCCAGGCCGGCTGGTCTCCGTACGCGCAGCTGGTGATCGGCCTGCCCGTCTATCTCTGGGTCGGCTCGGCGTTCCACCTCGGCGCCATCCGGTCGGCGCGGCACCGGACGGTCAACATGGACACCTTGGTGGCGCTCGGTGCCAGCGTCGCGTTCGCCTACTCGGTCGTGGCCACCTTCGCCCTTCCCGGCCGACCGACGTACTTCGATGTCGCCGCGGTGATCGTCACCTTGATCTCGGTCGGCAAGTACCTCGAAGTCCTCACGAAAGGCCGGGCCGGCGATGCGATCGAGGCGCTCGCCGGGCTGCGTCCGCGCACGGCCCACCTGCTCGCCCGTTCCGGCGCGCCGGTTGGCGCCGGCTCGGCCGGGCCGCTCGAGGTGGCCGCCGAGTCGCTGCGGACGGATGACGTCGTCCTCGTGCTGCCGGGCGAAGCGTTCCCCGCCGACGGTGCGGTCCTGGCCGGCGACGCTGCCGTCGACGAGTCGATGGTCACCGGCGAGAGCATGCCTGTCGACAAGGCGGTCGGCGACGAGGTGACGGGCGGGACGGTGAACGGGCTGGCGCCGCTCACGGTGCAGGTGACCCGGGCCGGGGCCGAGACCACCTTGGCCCGCATCACGGCGCTCGTCGAGGCGGCGCAGCTCACCAAATCCCAGGCGCAGCGCCTCGCCGATCGTGTCTCGGCGGTGTTCGTGCCGGCAATCCTCCTCGTCGCCGCGGCCACCTTCGCCGGGTGGCTCATCAGCGGGCACTCGCTCGCCGCCGCGCTCGTCCCGGCCGTCGCCGTCTTGGTCGTGGCCTGCCCGTGCGCCCTCGGCCTCGCCACCCCCGTCGCGGTGATGGTCGGTACCGGCAGGGGAGCGGAGCTGGGGCTGTTGATCTCGGGGGCGGAGGTGCTGGAAAGGGTGCGGCACCTCGCTGTCGTGGTGGTGGACAAGACCGGCACGATCACCATCGGCCATCCCGAGGTCGTCGACGTGGTACCGACCGACGGCACGGACGGGGCCGAAGCGCTTGCCCTGGCTGCAGCCGTCGAGTCCGCCTCCGAGCATCCCCTTGCCCGAGCGGTCGTCGCCGCGGCCGCTCGGCGGGGGATGGCTGGCGCGGAGGTGCAGCAGGTCCAGGTGGTTCCCGGCGCCGGCGTCGAGGCCGTCGTGGACTCAAAGCGGGTGAGGGTGGGATCGGTCGACTGGGTCGCCGGCCCGGCTTCGGATGCGTCTCGGACCTCAACGGCGGCCCAACGGATCGACGCGCTGGCGGCCCGGCTCGCCGGCCAGGGCGAAACTCCGGTCGGCGTTTGGGTCGACGGGGAGGTGCGGCTGCTCCTCGGGATCGCCGACCCGCTGCGCCCCGACGCGGCCGCCGGAGTGGCGCACCTGCGTGCCGAGGGGCTCCGGGTCGTGGTGGCGACCGGTGACCGCAGGGAGGTCGCCGAGTCGATCGGTGCCGCGGCCGGGGTGGACGAGGTCCACGCCGAGCTGCGCCCCGAGGACAAGGCCAAGCTGGTCGAGCGGCTACGCGAGCAATTCGGTCCCGTGGCCATGGTCGGCGACGGCATCAACGACGCGCCGGCGCTCGCGGTAGCCGACATCGGCGTGGCGGTCGGAAGCGGCACGGCGGTGGCGATGGCCGCGGCCGACATCACCCTGGTGCATGGCGACGTCGCCGCCGTGGCCGACGCCATCGAGTTGTCACGAGCCACTCGCCGGGTCATCTGGCAGAACCTCGGGTGGGCCTTTGGCTACAACGTCGTGCTGGTCCCACTGGCGGCGTTCGGGATCCTGCCGCCCATGCTGGCTGCGGCCGCCATGGCGCTCAGCTCGGTCAGCGTGGTCACCAACGCCCTTCGGTTGCGGCGCTTCGCCCGATCGGCGCCCCTCGACGGCGCTCCCACCGCCGACACTCCCACCGCTGACGACGACACGTCCCCGGAGCGAACGACCCCGACGCTCGTCGCGCCGCACGGCTCTTTTCAACCAGCAGCCAACCTCAACGACATGGGAGAAGGAGCACCGCAATGACCACCCTCGACCTGGTCGCCGACGACATCTCTTGCGGCCACTGCAAAGCGAGCATCGAGTCAGACCTCGGACAGCGACCGGGCGTGCACGGCGTCGAGGTCGACATCGACACGAGGACCATCCACGTGACCTACGACGAGGACCAGACTTCGACCGAAGCCATCAAGGCGATCCTGGCCGAGATCGGTTACCCCGCGACCTGACCAACAGGATCGACGCCTTCCTCTCGACGGGAGCGTTCGAGTCCACACCTCGGCACCCGCACGAGCGCCACGCGGGAGGAAAGGAACGGCGCGGTCCCGCCATGGTGCCCGACGCCGCAACCGGGGGGTACGACACCGTGTCGCATACCCTTAGAGATCGCGCGGATAGGCCGAAGCGCGCGGCCCTGTCAAGTAGTTCCTGATGAGGGCCGGTGACCATCCACCGGTCGTGGTGGTGGCCCCGAGATGATCGGGGTGCTGTCCAACCAACCAACGACCGAGTGGAGGTGCCCACCATCATGCGCGCGTTCGATCCAGAGGTGGTCGATACCGTCTGGGCTGGCGTCGAGCCGCTCATCCCACCCCATC
>NCBE01000107.1 GCA_002255565.1 Actinobacteria bacterium 21-73-9 | reverse complement strand
TCACGTGAGGTGTGTCGCCCATGGGTGGTGGGCGTGCGCCGACTGGCGTCAGCCTCTCGTGAGGGTTCCCGTGAAGGAGGCGGTGGTCGCGTGAGGCAGCCCGAGAGCGGCGCCCAGGGCCGTGACGAATGCCGGAGTGCTCCACCGCGACGGTCCCGCACCGGTGACCCAACTGCACCCGGTCGGTTCGTAGTGGACGACCCGAACGCGAGTGCCCGACGAGGCGTCCGGCAACGAGAAGTGGAGCGTGTAGGACGGGCTCCAGTCCACGGGGCAGTGGTAGACCCCCGTGACCCTGGGCAGGCGACACACCATCGTGGCCAGTGCGCGGACGCGTGAGGCCCTCGAGCTCTCAACGACAGCGGGGAAGGTGAAGTGCTCGGGGTTAGTGGGGTGGGACCTCGTGACCTCGAGGTGAGACATCCGGTCTGGCGTCGTCCCTGAGCACAGCGACACGGTGACGGCGTGGGAGGGACGCGAGGGGCCCTCGCCCGGCGACCTCGGGCGCGCACGCGTCACCGCGCCCGCCGCAAGGGTGCCGATCGCCAGGCACACCGTCAACGTGAGGAGGCCACGAGCCGCTAGGGATCCCCTCATCGACCTCCTCATGTCCTCACCGTTCGGGTTCTTACCCCGGTGACGAGACCCGGGGCGCGTCGCCCACCTGGAGGGCCCCCCGCGGCCCCCGGGGTGTCTCACCGGGTGCGTCAGGGCCCCGACTCTCCTGAGGACCTCAGCCCTTGGACTGACGGCCCAGGGTGACGCGCAGGGTCAGGTGCTTCGTCCCGCGAACCACGTGCAGGGCGACCACGTCGCCCGGCCTCAGGGCGGAGATCACCTGGGTGACGTCCTGGGCGTTCTGGATCGTGGTGGAGTTGATCGCGACGATGACGTCACCCTGACGCACACCGGCCGCGGCGGCCCCCGTGCCGCTGATGACGCTGATCACCACGGCCCCGGTGGACACCGGGAAGCCGTACTGCTGGGCCAGCTGGGGGTTGTTGGACTCGATCTCGACCCCGATGAAGGCGCCGTGGTTCACGACGCTCTGGCCGGCTTTGAGCTGGGGCAAGAGCGAGAGGATGGTGGCCGCGGGGATGGCGAAGCCGATGTTCTGGCTGGTCTCGCCACTCGCGAGGGTCCCCGCGACCGCCGTGTTCATCCCGATTACGTCGCCCGCGGAGTCGATCAGCGGCCCACCGGAGTTGCCCGGGTTGATGGCCGCGTCGGTCTGGATCATGTTGGTGAGCGTCTCGGTTGAGGTGCTCGTGCCCGCGGTGACGGTCCGTCCGAGGGCCGAGACGATCCCCTGGGTCACGGTGGGGGTGCCGGCCGCCAGACCCAGGGCGTTGCCGATGGCGACGACGGCGTCGCCCACCTGGAGGGCGTTCGAGTTTCCGAAGGTCACCGTCGGCAGTCCGCGGACGCTGTTGATCCGGATGAGCGCCACGTCGTCGATCGGGTTCGTCCCCACGAGGGTTGCCGGGAGCGCCTTGGTGGACCCGCTGCGGGTCACGGTGATCGTCCCGGACTGGACGGCGTTGGCGATCACGTGGTTGTTGGTCACGACGAGCCCGCTGCTCGTGATGATCATCCCCGTGCCCTGGTCCTCGCCGCCGGCGCCGCGCACGTCGATGCTGACGATCGTCGGGAGGGCGTGCTGGACGAGCTTGGGGATCGACACCCCACCCGGCAGGAGGGCAGCGCCGGGTCCCTGCGTCGAGGCGTTGACCGTGAGGACGCTGTTGGCCGAGGGGGCGGCGTAGTGCCCGGCGAGGCCGCCCACGAGGGCGGCCACGAGCAGGAGCGAGAACCGCGACGACCACGCCGAGCGCGAGCGCCGTCGGCGCGCGGCGAGCGCCGCACCCGCCGGCGTGCTCGTCGACCCGGCTCCCTGTTCCGGGACGGTGTCGGACCCCTCAGCGGGGGCCACCCACTCGTCGGCCGCGGTCGAGGACGTCACGAAGACCGGCGCCTCGCTCGGGGCGAGTGATTCGTCGGGGGTCGCTCGGATGGGGCCGGCACCGACGGGCGCGTCGGCCCCCTCTGGGGCCAGTGGATCGTTCGCGTCGGGCGACTCGGTCACCGGACCATGCTAGGGGGCGAATCTAAGAGACGACTAGGGACCGGCGACCGTGGCGATTCCGGCGACCGAGTACTGTTGATGACCTATGTCTCGGCGGATCGACATCGAAATTACCAGCCTGAGCGGCGAGGTCGCCACGTGGCGCGCCGCCGGCGCCAAATTGCCCAAGGGTGTCGTCGCCGCCTCGCTCGTGCCGGGCGGGCCGGTGGTCGGGGGCGTCTATCGCGCCGACGTGGAGCAGTTCATGGAGGGCTTCGAGGTCCTGTCGGTCGCCCCACCCAAGACGGCGTCGCCGCTCGACCCCCGCCACGAGAAGCTCGAGCTGATCGCCCGGGACGCGAAGGGCCCGGACGTGACGGTCACCTACGCGCCCAAGGGTCGCGGCCCCCGCCGTGAGGGCGAGCGCTCCCCCCGCCGTGAGGGCGAGCGAGCGCCCCGCCGCGAGGGCGAGCGCCCCACCCGCCGTGAGGGCGAGCGAGGGCCCCGACGCGAGGGCGGACGCTCCCCGCGTCCCGAGGGCGAGCGCTCGGCCCGACGGCCCGGTGATCGGCCGGCGCGCACCGGCCGTCCCGAGGGCGGCCGTCCCCGGGAGGGACGCACCGAGCGGCGCGGGCCCGTCGCTCCGCCGATGACGACCACGCATCGCAACGCCTTGCTCGCGACCCTGTCGCCCGAGCAGCTGCCCGTCGCCGAGCAGCTCCTGCGTGGCGGGATGCCCTCGGTGCGGGCCGCCGTCGAGACCCAGAACAAGAACGCCTCGGCCCAGGGCCGCCCCACGGTCGACCCCGGGACGATCGAGCGCATCGCCGAGGACCTGCTCGCCCGGACGAACCTCGCCGCGTGGAAGGACCGCGCGGCCGGTGGCCTCGGGGCCGGCAAGGAGTTGCGCCTGCGCGACCTGCGCGCCATCGTCACCTCGGCCAAGACGGTCTCGCTCGACGACGAGGCGCGCGCCCAGCTCAAGGAGCTCCAGGGAGCCCTGCACGAGCGCGTCGAGGCCTTGCGCGTCCAGTGGGGCGAGAGGCTCGACAAGGCCATCGAGGCCAGCGACGTCACCGAGGCGCTGACCCTCGTGGGCCGGCCCCCGGACATCTCGACGCGCGTGAGCGCGGAGGCGGCCGCGAAGGTCGTCGCGCTGACCTCGGAGTTCCTCCGGGCCGATCAGGACCCCGGGAAGTGGCGGGCGGTCGTCGAGTTGGCCGTCGACACGTCGATCCGCCGGAACGTGAAGCCCTCGGGCATTCCCGACGACGAGGCGAGCCGGGCCGTCGCGATCCACAACGCTGGGGCGATCCCCGAGCTCGCGAAGCTCCTCGGCATGAAGGTCCCGCCTCCCCCGCCGCCGGCGAAGAACGTGCGCCGTCCGGTCAGCCGGCGCGCATCGTAAGGAGCCGGGCCTTCCAGCCGATCGACTCGTAGAGCGACTTCGACGCGCGATCGCCCGGGAGGGCGTAGCCGTCGGTCGGCGGGTGCGGGTCCGCGAGCAGCGCACCGACCAGCGCGCGGGCGTAGCCGCGCCGGCGCCGCCCCCGAGAGACGTAGAGGGCCGCGATGACCCCTCCGTGCACCCACGCGAAGCCCACGACCACGTCCGCCTCGAGCGCGACCCAGAGCTCACCGGCGGCGAGGGCGTCGCGCAGCGTCGCGGCGTCGTCGCGGCCCCGCCGTAGGTCCGCGAGGAGCGCCGCACCGCCGCGGTGCGGCGCGCACTCTCGCGCGGCGTCGTCCCAGAGCCCGGCCAGCGCGTCGACGTCGGGCGGTGTGGCGGGACGGACGGGTCCTGACACTCGCTAGACGCAGTCCCGGCAGAGCACGTTCGTCGAGTCCGCGAGCTGGCTCATCTTCTTCAAGAGCCGGCAAGACCGACAGCGGAACTCGTCGTCCTGCTTGGGCAAGATGGCCTCGGTGCTCTCGAGGTTGCCGTCGATCTCGACGACCGTGTCCTCGTCGTCGTCGGGCACGACCTTGCGCAGGATGGTCTCGGCCAGGACCTCGTCGAGGGCGAGCTCGACGTCGCTGTCGTCGACGAGGTCGTCCTCGTCCTGCACCGGGATGGCCGTCGGGCCGGCCCCCTCGTTGGACTCGTCGACGTCCTCCACGTCCTCGACGGGCTCGACGTCCGCGTCGTCGTCGGTGTCGGCGGCCTCGTCTTCGTCGTCGGCCTCCCCGAGAACGAGTTCGTCGTCGATCTCCTCGGTGTCCTCGCCGCCCTCGTCAAAGCCGTCAGCGAGCTCCTCTTCGTCGAACGCGTCCTCGTTCTCTACGTCCTTGGCCATAAGTCCTCTCTTCAGGCGCAGGCATTGTAGGGCCTGGCGCTGCTCCGTGACGTCCATTTCGCGGTCTTTTGGCCGAAGGGGACCTTGGTCCCCGGGCCGGCGCCGACGAAGGGCCGACCCTAGCGGGCCGCGCGGTTGCGCTCGGCGGTCCGCTCGGCCTCGAGCCGTTCGAGGTCGACGTCGGAGTAGTCGACGAAGCGCATCGCCCGGGCGATCCGGGCGTGTCCAGCCTGGTCGGCGATGAGCCGGCCCATCTCCTGGGCGACGCGGCGGTAGCTGGGGTGACCCTGCGGGCCCGAGCGCAGCTCGATTACGTGCATCGCCTCACGCGCGTTCATCTGCATCGCGTAGCGCATCCGGAAGGCCAGCGCCACGCAGTAGGGGGCCTGTTCGGGGAACTCGGCCACCACGGCCTCGTAGAGCTCGCCGGAGCGATCCAGGCTCTGGCGGTACGGCTCTTCGAGACCGGCCTCGGCCACGACCTCGGGCACGGCGTAGCCGAGGTCGACCCCGAGGTCCTGCCACTCGATGGTGAGCAGACGGTGGCGTTGGAGGTCGCGGAAGGCCCCGTAGTCGCTCACGACCTCGAAGCGGTAGTCGGTCCGTTCGAGGGCCCGCCCCGGTCGGTGGCGGCGGTTGCGCCTCTCGCCCACGTAGGCGTCGAACAGGGCGTCGCGCTCGGCGGCGCCCAGTCGGGCGACGCGCGCGGCGGCCTCGGCGTGGGTCGCCCGGGAGCGCTCGAAGACGATCGCCTCGAGCACGCGATCCTCCCCGGCGGGGTCGAACGAGACGAGGCGCACGGTGTCGGCCTCCTCGGCCGGGCCGTCGAGGCCGAGGCCCGCGACCGCGACCTCGCTCGCTCGCTCGGTCCCCTCGAGGTACTCCACCCACGCGCCCCCGCGCTCGGGAACGTCGAGGCGACGCAGGAACGACGGGATGACCTTCTCGAGCTCGGCACGCATCAGCTCGGCGTAGTGGCGCGCCTCGGGCAGGGCGCTCGCGCGCATGCGCAGCAGCAGCGCCTCGTAGGCCTGGCCCGAGGCGTAGATCCCGAGGTTCGACAGGGCGCTCGCCGGGAGCAGGCCCCGGAGACCGTCGAGGGCCTTGGCGCGGATCGCCTGGCGGTAGACGAAGTCGGTGTCCTCGGTGGTCTTGGGGTAGCGGCGGGCCAGCCAGTCGGTGAGCCGGGGCAGGAGCTCGCGGTAGGTGTCGAACATCCGGTCCATCTCGCCGACGTAGCGCGCGCCCAGGCGCGACTCGAGCAGGTCGTGGTCTCGGTAGAACCGGTAGTGGCCGTTGGCCAGTCGTCGGTCGTAGCCGATGTAGCGCGTCGACTGCTCGAGGTAGCTCATCAGCCGGCCGTGCTCGAGGACCTTGGTGAGCAGGTTGCTCGCCTGCTCGCAGGCCAGGTGCACCCCCCCGAGCTGGGCCACCGAGTCGTCCCCGTACTCGACGAAGATCCGCTGGTAGAGCTGGTCGGCGCGCGCGAGGCCCACGGTCGCGTCCACCGTCGCGTCGCCGGCCAGGTCGAGGTCGCCGACGAACTCGTCCAAGAAGAGCCGCCGGAGGCTCTTCGAGGAGCGCGAGTAGCGCGCGAAGAGGGC
>NCBE01000106.1 GCA_002255565.1 Actinobacteria bacterium 21-73-9 | reverse complement strand
GGTGACCCCGGCGGGCCTCGGCGCGCGCGACACCTTGCGCCTCGAGGCGGGGTTACCCCTCTACGGTCACGAGCTCTCGCTCACCTCGACGACCCTCGAGGCCGGGCTGGGCTGGGTGCTCGGCTGGAACAAGCCGACCTTCCGGGGCCGGGCCGCCGTCGAGCGCGAGCGCGCGAGCGGTCCGCGCCGGCGCCTGGCGGGGCTCGTCTCGGCGGGGCGCCAGCCCCTCCGCGAGGGCGCCGAGGTCCTCGCCGGGGGTCGCCCGGTGGGGTTCTTGTCCTCGGGCAACTACTCGCCGGTCCTCGAGCGCGGGATCGGGATGGGGCTGCTCACCCCGGGGCTCGCCGTGGGCGAGCCCGTCACCGTCGCCCTGCGCGGCCGGGAGGTCCCGGCGGATGTGGTCGCGTTGCCCTTCGTCGCCAAGGAGTCGTGATGGCCGACTACCTTCCCCACACCCCCGAGGAGGTCGCCGCGATGCTGGCCTTCGTCGGGGTCGACTCGCTCGAGGGCCTCTACGCCCACGTGCCCTCCGCGGTGCGCCTGGCCGGGGGGCTGGACCTGCCGGCGGGCATGACCGAGCCCGACGCGGCCGCCGTCGTCGCCGGCTACGGCGCGCGCAACGCCGCGCGCGCGAGCGAGCTGGTCTGCTTCGCGGGCGCCGGGGCCTACGACCACGAGGTCCCGCCGGTCGTGCGGGCCCTGGCGGGGCGCAGTGAGTTCGTCACCGCCTACACCCCGTACCAGCCCGAGGTCGCCCAGGGCGTGCTCCAGGCGATCTTCGAGTACCAGACGCTGGTGGCGCGCCTGGCCGGCCTGCCGATCGCCAACGCCTCCCTCTACGACGGCGCGACGGCGCTCGTCGAGGCGCTCAACATGGCCCACGGCGCGACGGGCCGCTCGCGCATGCTCGTCTCGTCGGGGGTGCACCCGCACTGGCGGGCCGTCGCGCGCACCTTCGCGGCCGGCACCGGCCACGAGGTCGTCGAGGTGCCCCTCGTCGACGGGCGCACCGACTGGTCGGGCGTCGAGCCCGCCGGGGTGGCCGCGGTCGTCGTGGCCTACCCCAACTACCTCGGGGTGCTCGAGGACCCCGCCGAGGCCAAGGCCCTGGCCGGGTCGGCCGGGGGGCTCCTCGTCGTGGCGGGCGACCCGGTGGCCGCGGGCGTGCTGCGCTCGGCCGGGTCGTGGGGCGCCGACGTCTTCGTCGGCGAGGGCCAACCCTTCGGCACGGCGCTCTCCTTCGGCGGCCCCTACCTCGGGCTCTTCGCCTGCGCCGAGGCCCAGGTGCGCCGCCTGCCCGGGCGGATCGTCGGCGAGACGCTCGACACCGAAGGCCGTCGCGCCTACGTCACCACGCTGCGCGCGCGCGAGCAGGACATCCGTCGCGAGAAGGCGACCTCGAACGTCTGCACCAACCAAACCCTCATGGCGGTCACCGCGGCCGTCCAGCTGGGCTGGCTCGGGACCCGGGGCCTGCGCGAGGTGGCGACGCGCTGCGCCCAGGGGGCCCACTACCTCTTCGACGAGCTGACCCGGATCGACGGGGTGGCCCCGGCGGTGACGGCGCCGTTCTTCCGGGAGTTCGCGCTGCGCCTGCGCCGGCCGGCCCGCGAGGTCGTCGCGCGTCTCGCGGAGGAGGGGATCCTCGCCGGGGTCGCCCTCGACGCGCTGTGCGCGCCGGGGGACCGCTCCATCGACGCGCCCGAGGGGGTGCTGCTCGTCGCGGTGACCGAGCGACGGACTCGGGCCGAGATCGACCGGTACGTGCGAGTGATGAGAGGAGTCCTCCAGTGACCGCGAGCCCCGCCGGACGGGCCTCGTCGGCGCCCCTCATGGGGCGCGACGCCGAGCCCACCCTCTTCGAGATCTCGGTGCCCGGGCGCACCGCCTTCCAGCTGCGCACGACCGAGGTGCCGGCCCGGCCGCTCGAGGAACTGGTGCCGCCCGCCCACCTGGCGGAGGCGCCCGTGGCCATCGCCGAGGTCTCCGAACGCGACCTCGTGGCCCACGTGACCCGCCTCAGCCACCGCCAGTACTCGGTCGACCTCGGGATGTACCCCCTGGGCTCGTGCACGATGAAGTACAACCCCAAGTTCTGCGACGCGGTGGCGGCCGACCCCGCGCTCGCCAGCGTGCACCCCGCCGCCCCGGCCGCCCTCACCCAGGGCTGGCTGGAGATCATGGTGGATCTCGAAGAGCGGCTGTGCGCGATCACCGGCATGACCGCGGCCACCCTGCAGCCGGCCGCCGGCGCAGCCGGCGAGTTGACCGGGCTGCTGCTGATGCGCGCCTACCACGAGAGCCGCGGCGACGTGCGTCGGCGCGTCATCATCCCCGACTCGGCCCACGGCACCAACCCCGCCTCGGTCACCCTCGGGGGCTACGAGGTCACCACGGTGCCCTCGAACGACCGGGGTCTCGTGGACCTCGAGGCGCTGCGCGGCGTGCTCGGCCCCGACGTGGCGGGCATCATGCTCACCAACCCCAACACGCTGGGGCTCTTCGAGGAGCAGATCGTCGAGATCGCCGCCGCCGTCCACGAGGTGGGTGGCCTCGTCTACTACGACGGCGCGAACCTGAACGCCATCCTCGGGGTCGTGCGTCCCGGCGACATGGGCTTCGACATCGTGCACATGAACCTGCACAAGACCTTCGCCACCCCCCACGGCGGCGGGGGGCCGGGGGCCGGGCCGGTCGCCGTGGCCGCGCACCTCGTCGACTTCCTGCCCGGGCCGCGCGCCGTGCGCGAGGGAACGGGCTTCGAGTGGGCGACGCCCGCGCGCTCGATCGGCCGGGTCCACGGCTGGCACGGCAACGCGCTGGTGCTCGCCCGGGCCCTCGCCTACATCCACGTCCACGGCGCCGAGGGCCTGACCCGGGTGGCCCAGCACGCCGTCGTGAACGCCAACTGGCTGCGCCGGCGCCTGGCGGCGATCCTGCCGGCCGCCCACGACCGGATGTGCATGCACGAGTGCACCCTGCGCGCGACGGCCCTCAAGGACGCCTACGGCGTGCGGGCCCTCGACGTCGCCAAGGCCCTCCTCGAGGAGGGCTTCCACGCGCCCACCGTCTACTTCCCGCTCATCGTCGACGAGGCCCTCATGTTCGAGCCCACCGAGACCGAGAGCCCCCAGACCCTCGAGGCCCTGGCCCAGGCGATCGAGCGCATCGCCCTTCGCGCCGCGACCGACCCCGAGGGGCTGCACCGCGCGCCCCAGACGACGCCCGTCGCGCGCGTCGACGAGGCGCGCGCCGCGCGCCACCTCATCGCGACCGCCGACGCCGCGCGACCCTGAGCCACCGGCCACGAGTGCCGGAGCGGCCCACCTGGTCGAGAGCGGCTGCGGTGCCGCCGGCGTGACAGGGACGACACCGCCCTGAACGGAGCGATACCCCCCGGCACAGTCACGGCGCGAGGAGCCTGCGCGGTCCCGGGCGAAGAGGACCGCGAACGTCGCGAGCTCGCGCCACACCGGCCCGGTGGAGACGAGGCGGTGCCGGCCGTGGGGCGCTTTCCCCGTCGACTCGACGAGAGCCCGGGCGTGCTCGAGGGGGCGACGCGGGTCCCCGGGACGGGTGCGCTCGCCCCAGCGCCGGGTTCAGCCCCCCGCGCCGCGCAGGCGCGCCAGGGCCGCCTGGAACTGGGCCAGGGTCGCCACCTCGCTCGCCGGTGGGACCGAGACCGACACCGGGGCACCGTAGTTCGACAGGTCGATCCGCATCGTCTCGTCGAGGGCCGTCCCGTTGGTCGTGGCGGTGACCGAGAGGTCCAGACGCCGCAGGAGGTTCGCGTCGTCAACCCATACCGAGAGGCCCATGGTCATGGTGCGCACCGCCTGGAGGGCGACGCGGGCCTCGGCGGCGGGGAGGTGCTCGGCGGCCGTCGCCCGGCGGGCCGCCGCGAGCAGCGTCGAGGTGGGCAGGGTGACGCCGTAGCCGTTGACGTTGACCCCGTCGATGGTGGAGGCGCCGAGGGAGGTGACGGTGGCCCCCTGGGACTGCAGGAGCTTGAGCGCCGCGAGCACGTTCACCAGCCCGCCCGCACCGCTCGACGGCGAGGCCGCGGCGGGCAGGGGCAGGGCGAGCCAGGACTTGCCCGGCACGAGGGTCGAGACCGACGTCGTACCCGCGGTGAACGAGACGTACGCCTGGTCACCGGAGATGACCTCGTCGTCGGTGGTCGTCACGGCCGGTCCGGACGCGGTGAGGTGGATCTGGCCGGTGCGCTGGGTGAGGTCGAGGGCTCCCGAGCCGCTCAGGGTCAGGGTCTGCCCGTTCGCGACGACGCTCCCCGACAGGGTGAGATCGGACGAGTGCGCGGCGAGGGTGGCGCGGGACGCCTCACGAACGACAGCGGCCGCGGCCACGCTCGGTCCCGAACCACCGAGTCCGAGAATCGCCCCGACCACGACCGCCGCGACCACGGCGACCGCGACGAGGAGCACGAGGGCCGTGTGACGCGGACGCGGCGCGCTCGCCACCGTCTCGTGGGGATCGCCGCCGGGGGCGCCCACCTCGACGGTGGTGTCGTCATCTCCCATCGGGCCTCCTCGCGCGACGCGTTCGTCGACCTCGACACTAGGGGGCCACCACGCGCGCTGAGGGTTGCGCCACGAGGTGACGTCGCCGCGACGGGGCGCCCGACGCCGGTGTCCGCGCGGGCTATCGAGGACGCGCGGACGCGTACGGGCGCGACGTCGAGGTTCGGAGACGCTCTCCGACGCGTCGCGCCGAAGGTGACCGACTAGTTGGACGCCGCGTCGACCGAGCTCACCGTGCGCAGCACCTTGCGCAAGAGGCGCGCGAGCTCGTCCTGCTCGACGCGGGTGAGTCCCTCGACCGCGACGGACTCGTGGCGGTTGAACGCGGGAAAGACCGTCTCGATGAGCCGAGTGCCCGAGCGGGTGAGCCCGATCGAGACGCGCCGACGGTCGTCGCGGTGGGGGAGGCGCCGGATGAGCCGTCGCCCCTGGAGGGTCTTGATCACCCCGGTGAGGGTCCCCTTGGTCACCCCGGCCTCCTCGGCCACGTGGCCGGTCTCCTGGTCGCCCCAGATCCACAGCACCCACAGCACCGTGAAGGCCACCCAGCTGAGGTCGTAGTCGGAGAGCACCGTGCGCTCCATGTGGTTGCGCACGGCCGCGCCGGCCCGGTAGATGTTCGACACGGCGCTCATCGCGGTGAAGTCGAGCTCGTGTCCCGCGAGCCGGGCGCGGATGTCGCGCTCGGCCTGCGAGACGACCGCCGCCTCGCTGCTCGCGATCCGGCGGCTCATCGGGTCTCGAGGGTCGTGCCTCCGGCGAAGGTCGTCCCCACGGCGCGGTAGTAGCCGGCGATGACCTCGCGCGGGGCGATCGAGGCGAGCTCCTCGGTCGGCGCGTCGAAGAGCTCGAGGGTCGCCGCGCCCCGCCAGGCCGGTCCGAGGTCGAGGTCGACCCCGGCCATCGTGACGACCTCGGCGACAGAGTCGGTGCCGTCGAGCTCGATACGCGGGAGGTAGCGGTGGTGCAGCATGGGGTGTCCGTTCACGAAGCCGGCGCTCGGCGCCTCCTCTTCGAGGGTCACCGTGCCCTGGGCCAGGCGACGGTCGGCCGCGGCGAGGGTCATCCCGAAGCGCCCACCGGGCGCGACCCGGGGCCCGGCCCGCCCCACGCTCACCGCGCGGGTCTGGTGGATCGAGCCAAGCTTCTTGGGGTAGCCCTGGAGATGCCCGCGCACGAGGGCGAAGTCGGTGTCGACCCAGATGAACAGGCACCGGCTGTAGAGGGTGTCGCGGTAGCGACAGCGCACCACGACGAAGGCCTCCCGGTACTGGCTGCGCACCGGGTCGAGCAGCTCGGCCCCGTCGGCCCCGCAGCTCTGCCAGTCGGCCCAGATGAAGGCGACCGCGCCGGGGTCCTCGTCGTCGTGGGCGAGCGAGACCCCCTCGGGCAAGAGGCGGGCAATCGCCGCGGGGTCGGTGCGGTACTCGACGGTGAGCAGGTCGCCCGAGTAGTGCCACGGGGGCGGGGGCAGCAGGGAGGCCCGCCCGGTGGCGGTGCGCGGGAAGGGCAGCCCGACGAGGCT
>NCBE01000004.1 GCA_002255565.1 Actinobacteria bacterium 21-73-9 | reverse complement strand
TGTACGACGAATATCTCGACGAGATCCGAAAGGAAGGCTTGATCTGATGCCCAAGACGACCCCGTGGCGCGAGGTGCGCAAGCGCCTCAATGTTGATGAGAAGACCGTCTCACGAGAACGGTTGAGTTTGCGTCTGGCTCTCCTTCGCGAACAACTTGGCAAGAGCCAGGTCGACCTGGCAGAAATCCTTGGCACGTCTCAACCGAACGTGTCGCAACTTGAACGAAGCGAGGACCTTCAACTTTCGTCGATTGCGAGATACGTCCACGCACTCGGTGGTCAACTCCAGATCAACGCCGTGGTGGGTGATGCGACGTACCGCCTGATGGACGATGTCGACGAGCCGGTATCGGTGAAACCCTGAGGGGCTGAACTTCGAATACTCTGGATCACTGAATCACCCTGGGGCAGGTCAAAACTTCTAACTGACGTGGGGCGAATATCACACCCGAGAAGTGCGGAACGTCAGACCTGTCACTTGCATATCAGATCAACCACGTATTCTTGCCACTGAAGCCTCCCAGCCAACGGCGGGCTGACACTCACTCGAGTCGTCGCAGAGCGAGACCGACCAACATCAATCGGGATTGGCCAGTCGCCCCGAATCCGATGATTACACGCTCCTATGCGGAACGCGATGGTGACCGGGCGAGACCTCCCCGGAGCAATCACATGCAGCGTGTCGTAAGAGCCCGTCTTGATTACAGTCATGTCCCCTCCGCTGCGGCCCGCAGCGCGAACGTACGCAACACGGTCTGAATCATTGACAACATCGAACGAATAAGTAACGACTCTCGACGAAGAATTGCTAGTCATTCGAAACGTTTCGCCTGCACTAAGACCGAAGGTGGAAGCAGGCGGGTAGTGATGCTGAACCACCCCGGGTTTACTGACGAACAATTCCATTGAGAGGATCAGCCCATGGCAGAAATCCGTAGATACCCACCACAGGTTCCTGAGCGGGCGGTGCGGAAGGTCTTCGAACACCTTGCTGAGCTTTCGTCCGGCTAGCCGACATTCACGTCGGTGTCGAGCAAGTTGGGCGTGGCACCTGAGACCCTTCGTTACTTGGCCGGATAGACCCTGATTGATGGTGGACTTGGTCCCAGGCTCACGGGCGACGAGCGCAAACACCAGAAGTAACTTGAGAGGGAGTGGGGGGACTTTCGCCGAGCGGAAGAGTTCTTGAAGGACGCGCACATCTTCTTCGCGATCGAGCTCGACTGTCGAAGGGGACTGCTGCACGTTTTGTTGACAGTTTGTCAGGAAGAGTGGGGGCAGACCCCACCACCGCACGTGCCCAAGGCGGGCCCGCGCGTTGTATCAAGCGTGGATGCGTCCTTCAAAGCTTGAGGATGGGTCAGTTGAACTCCTCGCGTATTCAGGAATCAATAGATATCGACATCAATTGAGCCTCCAAAAGACGCGAGCCAGTCCACAACTTCCGCCGGGAAGTTCAAGCCAGTTTCATTCTGGACTTCAATCTCGAGCACCGGAATCGCTGAAGGTCTGGTCGCCAGAATCCCCCCAAGTACTTTCCCGTCCACGGTCCGGATGAGATACTCCAATTGCCGTTCCAACTGCGCCGTAGAAGGCATCGGAACTCTGTAAGACCACGAACTATGCCGAAGAAGCCTTTTGCCACTACTGCTATACGGCGCATACTTTGCCGGGTGTCCCTCTCTACGAACTCGCGCGCCACTTACTTTCAGCATCTTGCTCAAGGATGAGCCATTGACTCCTGCCTCGATGACCGTCAGCCAAACGCGGCATTTGGCGACATCCTCTTCCTGCATCGACTCGTTGCTAGCCATCGAAGAAGAACTCACCTCCTCCGTCCTCCAGTGGAATGTTCAATGGAATACCTTCATCCACTTGATCACCGCTGACCTTCCACCCTATCGGCTGCATCTCCGAGTCTGGGGTAAGTCGCTTCGGGCCAGTTGCAATCTCACCGTTGTCCTTGTTGATGTATATGTCGTACTGACTATTGTTGCCTTTTCCGTAGATGTCCGACTTTGTTGTATGGGGATCTATTCCGTATTTATCTAGTTCCGGGCGACTTAGCTTCCTCCAGTTCCCAGACGATGCGACCACCGTCCACACCACGAAATCTGACTTGACGTGCTTGAGCTGAACAATGTCGTATCCAACACTCGAGATAGTTCGTTCTGAGCCAGCACCAATTGGCTCCAGCGCCAGCCCCGACGTGGCCCCAACCTCCCCTAATAACGACAGGTCACGGAGGAATTGGCACAGTACAGGAACTATGAGATGAGGGCGCTCGATTGCGAAGGGGGTCGAAGGCGACTCGCCAGCTCCACGTCGAACCCACCAGTCGTCATGAGACGGATATAGACGGTCTAACCTCCCGAGCCCAATCACCGCCGCTCTACGGAAGCGCCCATGGAGCGCCCTTCAAGTGCCCTCGCGCAAGCGTTACCAATCAATCGTGCTTTTGATGAGGATTGATCTCAAGGCATTCGTCGATGGCCACCCACCCTTTCAAGGTGGCAGCACGGGTTCGAATCCCGTTGGGGGTGCTCACATGTTGGGGGTGCTCACCGTTGGGGGTGCTCACGGACCTTGACCCCTCTGGCGCGGCTCCAACCGCGTGAATCGTGCAGCGATGAACTCCCCCCGCCGTGAGGTCGGGCACAGGGCCGTGACCGGTGTCACGGAACCGGGGGGGCGGGCGCACCGCTGCAATTCTTAGGGTGCCCATCGTGTGGACCGAGGCTCGGATCGACCTCGACAACCCTGGAATCCGCCTGAGGCCATATCTGGCACGTGGAGACCGTCACTCAGAGATCGAGCCAGCCGGGTTCGCCGAAATTCCGCGAAGTCCTCCCACGCGCGTGCTCGCGACGGTTGTCGTTGACCCGATGGCATCCCGGGAATACCGTGAACGCCGTGGATCTTCCAGAGCTCCTGGTCGTGGACGCCGGCGAGTGGAGAAAGTGGCTGAGCGCTCATCACGCCGATTCCCCCGGTGTCTGGCTCGTACTGGCCAGGAAGGGGACGACAGATCCGACCGACCTCTCGTACGACGAAGCGCTCGACGAAGCAATCTGCTTCGGCTGGATTGATGGTCAACTAGGGCGTCGGGACGCCGCGACCTTTCGACGACGTTTCACGCCCCGAAAGCCTCGCAGCCCCTGGTCTCAACGGAACGCCGCCATCGCCCAGCGGCTTATCGCCACCGGCCGAATGCATCTAGCCGGCGAAGCCGAGGTACGCCGGGCCAAAGAGGACGGTCGCTGGGACGCCGCCTACGCCGGGCAGGCCACCAGTGAGGTCCCAAAGGATCTTCTCGCCGCCTTGAGTTCCGATCCCCGCGCGAGGGCGATGTTCGAGAGGCTCACCAAGGCGAACCGATACGCCTTCCTCTACCGGATCGACAACGCCAAGAAGCCCGAAACCCGCTCCAGGCGCATCGACCATTTCGTCGAGATGCTGGCCCGGGGTGAGACCCCCCACCCCCAGGCGTGATCACCCGTGTTGACTCTCCGGTTGGGCGCCGCCCCACTTAAGGGCCGTCAGGTGGTGAATCGCTGGACGTGCCAGGACCTTCCTCCATCGTGAGTCACGATCATCTCAGGAGTGTCCGACCGCGACGTGACGACTCCAATCCCGTCACTCGCGTTTTCGAAGTGCAGGTACGTGACGGTGCCGCGAAAGACAACCTGCGCGCTCTTTCCCGCATCCCGGCTCATCACCAGCTCCAGGCCAGAACCGCGATCGTATTGGAGGAACATCACGCGGGGGGTGGGCGACGCCAAGACGGAGAAGTAGCCGTTGACCCCGTGCAGCTCGCGCACCGCGTGAAATGTGGTCCCCGCGTCGCTCGACGAGTAGAGCCACCACGAGCCCGGCGTGGCCCCGGGGGGAGCCTTCGGCGAGGGCTGGGCGAACACGCCCCCGATCTCACAGACGACGACGAGATGGCGTGCGTCACTCGCCACGGGCACGACGTAGCTGTTGCCGACGGACGCGCAGGGCGGCGACCACGCCAGCCACTGTCCCCCGGGACCCAGACGCAGACTGCCCGTAATCCCGCGGTCACCGCCCTCGACGAGCCAGCCCGCGTGCCCGCTCACCACGATGTTGCCGGTGGTCTCACTGCCCCCGGTGGATGGCGGCAGAGGCGGTGTCGAAACGACACGCCAGTGATCGCGGTGAACGGGTGAGGCCACCAGGACCGCCGTGAACTTCGGTCCGTCTCCCAGCAGATAGGCCTCAGACTTAGAGACCTCGAGGTCGTAGAGGGGGCCCTGAGAGGCGAGACCCGGCGGGTTCAACCTCCTCCACGTGGTGCCGCCGTCGTGCGTCGACCACAGGAGGACCACCCATCGCGAGGTGGTGATCCCGCCGTAGTAGTCGAAGCTGTCGATCGTGCCGTAGATCCAGCCGTCTCGTGCGTTCGCGAATCGCACGCCAAGGCCGGTCGAGTTGAGGGCGGCAATCGTCGTGTGGTACCTCTGGTCGACGAGGGTGAGGAGGGCCGTCGGCAGTGCGTCCACGGTCCAGGTGGCGCCCCCGTCGCGCGTCGTACGCAGTTGCACGCAGGCCGGGCGGACCGCACAGGGAACCGTTCCGAGGACCCAGCCCCGTCTGGCCGTGGGGAACGAGGCCGAGAGCGGCGTGAATCTCGCCGACGCAGCCCCGGTGAGACGTGACGCGGCGCCACTCGCCACGGGCCTCTTCACGCCGCCGAACGCGTAGAGCAGCACGATCACCGCGATCGCCACCACGAAGAACGTGACCACCCGGGGACGCACGGGGCAACTCTAACGCTCTCCCCATCACGGCACGAGGTCCGATCGGTGCCCCCGGGGTGGTGAACCGCCCTTTGGGGCACGGGGACTCTGAGCTTCCAGCGACTCTCGCACGTTGGGCTTGACTCCACTCGCCGGATCACCCTCGGGTCAACGTGCCAGCCCGCTCCCTCGACGCCGTGAGAGGTCCCCGCATCCCTGACCCCGTGCGGGCGAACGAGAAGAACCGGGGCCGGGCGACGACACGATGAGACCTCGGGCGGGCGCTCGGTGGGCCCGCTCCACCGAGACCAGCGCCTCCGCCAGGGTCGACGGGGTCCTCGCCTAGTCTGACGCCCCCACGCTCAGCGGGTGCGGGCCGGTCGAGACCGTTCGACAACGACCTCGATGACGTAGTCCACGTGGCTCTGGGTGTAGGTGCGCCGCGGGATCGCGAGGCGCACGAGCTCCATGGCGGCGGGCCGCTCGCTGCCGTCGGGCTGGCGTCCGAACATGACCGACCCGATCTCACAGCTGCGGATCCCGCCCTCGAGGTAGAGGGCTACCGCGAGCGCCTGGCCGGGGTAGTCGAGGGGGTCGAGGTGGGGCGCCAGGGCCCGGGCGTCGAGGTAGACCGCGTGACCACCGATGGGGCGAACGACCGGCACGCCCGCGGCGAGGAGGGCCTCGCCGAGGTAGGCGGTCGAGCGGATCCGGTAGCGCAGGTAGTCGTGCGAGACGGCCTCGCGCAGTCCCTGGGCGATGGCCTCGAGGTCACGTCCGGCGAGTCCGCCGTAGGTCGGGAAGCCCTCGGTCAAGATGAGCAGCGTGCGGCACCGCTCGGCGACCTCGTCGTCGTTGAGCGCGAGCCACCCCCCGATGTTGGCGAAGGGATCCTTCTTCGCGCTCATCGTCATGCCGTCGGCGAGCGAGGCGATCTCGCGCACGATGTCGGCGACCTCCCGGTCCCCCTGACCGGCCTCACGCTCGTGGATGAACCAGGCGTTCTCGGCGAACCGGCAGGCGTCGAGGAAGAGCGGGACGCCAAAGCGCCGACACAGCGCGCTCGTCGCGCGGATGTTCTCGAGCGACACCGGCTGGCCCCCGCCGGAGTTGTTGGTGATCGTGAGGAACACCACGGGCACCTCGCCCCGCCGGCTCTCCAGCAGGTCCTCGAGGGCGGCCAGGTCCATGTTCCCCTTGAAGGGGTGCTCGGTCGCGGGATCGCGTCCCTCGGCGATCACGAGGTCGACGGCCTCGGCGCCCGTGGCCTCGACGTTGGCCCGCGTGGTGTCGAAGTGGGTGTTGTTGGGCACGACCTTCCCCGGACCCCCGAGGACCGAGAAGATGATCTTCTCGGCGGCCCGGCCCTGGTGGGTGGGGATCACGTGACCGAAGGCGAAGAGGTCCTTCACCGCCGACTCGAACGCGTACCAGCTGGGCGAGCCGGCGTAGCTCTCGTCGCCGTGTTGGATCGCGGCCCACTGGTCACGCGACATGGCCCCGGTCCCCGAGTCGGTGAGCAGGTCGATGAGGACGTCCGAGGAGTGCAGGCCGAAGACGTTGTAGCCGGCGGCCTCGACGGCTGCGCGTCGCTCGTCGGCCGTCGTCATGCGCAAGGGCTCCACCGAGTGGATCCGGAACGGCTCGATGATCGTGTGGTACCCGCGGCTCACGAGCCACTGTAACGCCGCGCCCGGGCGTTCCCCCGGCCTCGCGCCGCGGCTCACCCCGGGCGGACCGGCCCCCTCGCCCCCGGGGCGGGTCGTCCCGGCCCGATCGGGATGACCGAGGTGACGACGCCGTCGTCGTCGACGTCGATCCTCGTCATCGCGCCACCGGGCAGGATACGGAGGTCGCCCGCACTCGCCGCGTCGGCGACGAACGACGTGGCCGGGCCCGTCCACACCGGCACCGCGCCGAGGTGGCTCGCCCCGGCGTGGTGGTAGTGCCCACAGAGCACCGCGCGCACGTCGGTCCCCTCGATCGCCCGACCGAGGTCGTCGGCGTTGGCCAGGCGCAGCGCGGCCATCATCTCGATCGGCGAGGGGCTGGGCGGGTGGTGCAGCACCACGATCGAGCCCTCGGGCGCGGGCTCGGCGAGCGCGTCGGCGAGGAAGTCGAGGGTCCCGGCGTCGAGGGACCCGTGGTCCTCACCCGGGACCGTCGAGTCGAGGGCGACGAGGCGCAGTCCCCCGTGCCAGGCCACCTGGTTGATCGGCCCCTCGTCGGGCGCCTGACCGAGGAGCACCGAGCGGAACGGACCGCGCCGGTCGTGGTTGCCGGGCACGTAGACGACCGTCGCCGTCGCCGCGGCCCGGCTCGACGCGAGCGCCGCGGCGAGGTCGCGGTAGGAGGGCTCGTCACCCTCGTTGGTGAGGTCCCCGGTGAGCAGGATGACGTCGGCCGCCACGTCCTCGTCCTCCAAGAGCGCGAGCGCGCTCGCCAGGTTCGCGGCGGGGTCGATGCCCGGAGCGAGCTCGCCCCGCCGGGTGAGGTGGACGTCGGAGAGTTGGATCAGCAGGTGATGGGCCACCGTCAGCCTCCCGGGACAGCGCCGACTCTAGCGACCCGCGTCGGGCCGTCGGGGTTCAGGCGACGTCGGCGTGCCGCGGCTCGCTCGCCGACGGGCCGTCACCCCGGGGGACGAGCGTCGTCACGCTCGAATCACCCGGGTCGGGTTCGCTCGGGAGCTCGACCGACCACACCGCGCCGAGCAGGTCGGTCAGGGTGACGCGGCTCGCGCGAGCCGACTCGCCCGACCGGCGCGGACGCAACTCCACGACCGTCGGCTCCTCTTCGACGCCGATCTGGTTGATGAGCATCACTCCTCCACCGTCCGACACACCACCGAGAACGCCCGTCCCCGGGCGGAGACCACTCCGGTCCTCCCACCCTACGTCGGCCCTCCCACCCGGGGGCGGAACCCGACGGCGATCCCCCCCGGGCCGCCGGGGGTACCCTCGGCTCGTGATCGAAGAGATGACCGACGAGGAGGTCGAGGAGTTCCTCCTCTCCCAGCGCGTCGGACGGGTCGGCTGCCGCGACGGGGAGGAGACCTACGTGGTGCCCGTGATCTACGCCTGGCACGAGGGCTGCGCCTACGCCTACACCACCGAGGGCAAGAAGGTGGAGCTGATGCGCCGCCACGACCGCGTCTGTGTCGAGGTCGACGAGTACCAGCCCGACGGGGGATGGCGCAGCGCCATCCTCCAGGGCGCCTACGAAGAGCTCGACGGCGAGGGCGCCGCGCTCACCCTCGAGCTCTTGCGCGCGCGGATGGCGACGACGGGTGCCAGCGGGCGGGGGCCCTCTCGCGAGACCGACGGGGGCTCGGGCCGGGCGCCGGTGGCCTTCCGGATCCGCGCCGAGACGCTCAGCGGACGACGAGTCGAGCGGGGCTGACCCGCGCCCCGGGGGCGACGAGGGGCTCGGCGACGAGCAGACACCCGGGGTCCGAGGCGAGCGGGTCCCCGGAGGTGGCGAAGGCCCGGCTGCGCGAGCCGCCGCAGAGGTTGGCGTGGACGCACCGTCCGCACGGTCCGGAGAACTCGGCCGCCCGGATCGACCGGAGCAGCGGGTGGCGTTGGTAGATCTCGGTGAGGCTCGTGACTCTCACGTTGCCGAGCGCGAGGGGCAGAAAGCCTGAGGGGTAGACGTCGCCGTTCGCCCCGACAAAGACGATCCCCTTGCCGTCGCGCGTCGCGGCGCTCGGCGCGCGCGGGGCGGCGCGAGGCGGCCCGAGGAGCTCGGCGAGGCGCGCCGACAGGCGACGGTAGAGCGGCCCGCCGTTCTCCACCGCGTCGCCCGGTCCCTCCAGGGCGACCCGGCGAAAGAAGGGCGCCTCGACGGTGCGCACCGTGACCCCGTAGCGCGAGGCGTCCACGAGGAACCGGCATACGTCTTCGTTCTCCCGGGGTGTCGTCGAGGCGATGGCCGATCCGCGACCGGTCGTGATGAGAAAGAAGACCTCCCAGACGTCGGCGCCGCGCTCGGCGACGGTCGCGGCCACGTCGGCGAGCTCCTCGAGGTTCGAGGGCATGACCGTCGTGTTCACCTGAGTCGAGAAGCCGTGCGCGACGAGGAGGTCGATCGCCTCCAGGGTCGCCTCGAAGTGCCCGTCGATCCCCCGGAGTGTGTCGTGCGACCCGGGTCCGGCGCCGTCGAGGCTCAATGAGGCGCTCTTCACCCCGACCTCGCGCAGCGCGCGCAGGGTCTCTGGCGAGAGCCGTGGAGAGACCGAGGGGGCGACCGCGACCGGGAGGTGGGCCTCGTGGGCGTGACGGGCCAGCTCGACGAGGTCGTCGCGCATGAGGCAGTCCCCACCGGTGAGGACCAGGATCGGCCGCGGGCTGCCGAGGGTCGCCAGGTCGTCGATGAGGGCGAAGCCCTCGGCCGTCGTCAGTTCGTCGGGCCCCCCGGACAACTGCGCGTCGGCGCGGCAGTGGCGACAGGCCAGCGGGCAGGCCTTGGTCGTCTCCCAGAAGACGAGGAGGGGACGGCGGTCGAAGGAGAGGGCCCGGTGCGCCGGCCCCGGAGCGCCCCCGCCACGTCGTGGGTCGTCGGTCACGTCCAGCGACCCTACGGGCCGAGGCGGTCCCGCCACTAGCGACTTTGGTCCCGAGTGGACCTTCGTCCCGCCCGGCGGGGCGGACGCCCCCCTAGCGTGCGAGGCGGAGCCACCGTGACCAGTCCCGTCGAGTCAGCCCGCCCACCCCGCGTCCTCGTGACGGGCGCCACCGGCTACGTCGGCGGGCGTCTCGCGCCGGCGCTGCTCGAGCGCGGCGCCAGCGTCCGGGTCCTCGCGCGCACGCCCGCGAAGCTCGCCCCCGCCCCGTGGTCCGACCGGGTCGAGGTTGCGCCCGGGTCGCTCGACGGCGACCTCGGCCCCGCTATGGCGGACGTGGACGTCGCGGTCTACCTCGTGCACTCCATCGGCGAAGGCCCGGAGTGGGCGACCACGGAGCGCCGCCACGCGGAGAACTTCGCGCGCGCGGCGCGGCGCGCCGGGGTCTCGCGCATCGTCTATCTGGGCGGCCTCGGACGAGACACCGACCGACTGAGTGCCCACCTCGCGAGCCGCCACGCGGTCGGGCGTGTCCTCGCCGCCTCGGGGGTCCCGACCGTCGAGCTGCGGGCGGGAGTCGTGATCGGCTCGGGCTCGGCGAGCTTCGAGATGCTGCGCTACCTCGTCGACGTGCTCCCGGTCATGGTCACGCCCCGGTGGGTCTCAACGCGCTGTCAGCCCCTCGCCGTCTCCGACGTCCGCGACCTCTTGGTGCGGGCGGTGCTCGACCCGCGCCTCGCCCCCGGCGTCTACGAGGTGGGGGGTCCCGACGTGCTCACCTACGCCGAGATGATGCGGCGCTACGCGCGCGTCGCGGGCCTGCCCGAGCGACGGCTCATCCGCGTGCCATTCCTTAGCCCGAGGCTCTCGAGCCACTGGGTCGGACTGGTCACCCCGGTGCCGGTCCCCCTCGCCGCCGAGCTGGTGGAGTCGCTCATCAACGAGGTCGTGGTCTCGCCGTCCGCCCTCGCGACCGAGACCCTCCTGGGGCGCCCGCCGCTCGGCTTCGACGAGTCGGTCGCGAGAGCGCTACGAGTCACGCGCGAGGGCGGTGCGCCCACGACGTTCGCCGACGCGGACTACGCCGTCTTCTCGGCCCAGTCGACGGACCCCGACTGGGCCGGGGGGACGGTGCTGCGTGACGTGCGCTCCACGACGGTGGCGGCGAGCCCCGAGCGCGTCTTCGCCGCCGTCACCGCGCTGGGCGGGGCGACCGGGTGGCACGCCGGAGACGCCCTGTGGCGCCTGCGTGGCCTCCTCGACGCCCTGGTGGGCGGGCCCGGGATGCGCCGGGGTCGCCCGGCGCGCCTCCAGGTGGGCGCGCCCCTCGACTTCTGGCGCGTCGAGGCCCTCGAGGCGCCCCGACGGCTCGCGCTGCGCGCCGAGATGCGCCTGCCCGGCTCGGCCCACCTCACCTTCGAGGTCGCCCCGACCACCTCGGGCGGATCGACCCTGACCCAGACCGCGACCTTCTACCCTCGCGGGCTGCTCGGGCGGCTCTACTGGTACGCGGTGGAGCCCTTCCACCGCTTCGTCTTCCCCGGCCTCGTCGCGGGCATCGCGCGCGAGGCCCTCACCGGCGCCTAGGGGAACTCAGCGAACGGCCACGATCTCGTGGTCGGCCGGCACGTCGGGACGTTGGGGGACCGGCCGGCGCCGCTCGATCCAGCGCCCCGCACCGAACGCGTCGTCGGCCACGCGCCGCCAGAAGGCTCCGGCCGACGGGTTCTCGTGCTGGAAGGCGATCACCCAGCCCCCGCCGTGGCGCGAGAGGGCGTGGAGAGCGAGGCGGTGGCCGACCCCCTCACGACGAGTGAGCGGCGAGACCCAGAACGCGTCCACCGTCCAGGTCGCGGGGTCCCGGCGCTCGCAGAGCGCGAAGCCGACGGGCGCCGGCCGACCGGTGCGGGGGTGGTCCCGCCAGGCGACGTAGCCGAGGTGGTCGGGCGACGGGTAGACGTCGAGCGGCCGGTGCGCGTAGCGGCCGTCCTCGTAGGGCAGCCCGTGCACCACCAGGGCCAGGTCGTGACGGAAGAGCTGGAAGAGCCACGCCACCATCGGCCACTCGTCGTCCTCGATCCGGCGGATCGTCTCAGCGGGCGAGGTCCGTCGATCCCGGCCCCCCGCGTCGTCGGTCGTCACCACGCGATGCTCGGCGCGACCTAGGCGTCGGCGTAGCGAGCGGAGGTGAAGGCGATCGTCGTGGGCACGCTCAGCGCGAAGATGACGAGCATCAAGGTCACCTCGGTGAGGGTCGTCCCCCGCGTGTGGTCGTGGATGAAGGCGAACTCGATCATCCCCGACATGACGGCGTAGGCGAGCAGGGCCCAGCGAAAGATGCGCCCGAAGGTCGACCACGCGAAGCCCGCGATCCGGCTCAAGAGGACGAGGGCCGTCACCATCAGCACGTAGGCGAGGACCGTGAGGGCGGTCGGAACGACGAGCGGCGCGGGGCGCGGGGCGTAGGAGGCGATGAGGATCCCGCCCACGATGACGCACCCGAGGGCGGTCGTCGAGAGCCACGCCACCGGGGGCGTCGACCGCTCGGGGTTGAACGACGCGGTCATCGCGACGCCACCCGGGTCATGATCACGAGGGTCGCGACCTGCATGACCCCGGTGACGCCGGCGGTGTAGACGAAACGCCGCATGAGCCGCCCGATGAGCTCGCCGTTGGGTCGGGGCTTGTTCATCTCCATCAAGACGGCGATGTTCGCCGGCTCGAGGATCCCGAGGGCGATGACGGCCATGACTCCTACGACGATGAACGACGCGATGAGCCACGCGTGGTTGGGGCTCCCCGCCGCGAGGTTGCCCTGGCTGCCCGCAATCTGGAAGCCCGTCGCGAGCGTCATGAGAACGATCGTCGGCATCAAGACGACCATCTTGGGCATGAAGCGCGCCGAGAACTCGGCTCGGGCCGGGATCGAGAGCCGACCGAGGATGGGGCCCACGACGAGGCCGACGAAGAGGTCGACGGCCGTCCACAGCCCTCCGCCGGCGACGTGGCAGAAGACGAGCCCCCACTTCCAGTTCTCGCCGATCGAGAGGGCGACGAAGACGACGACGAGGGCACTCACCGGGAGCGCCCGGAGCGGCACGACCTGGATCGCGGCCCGGGGGGCGAGGTCGCTCGCCACGTGAGTGGATTCGACGTCCGTCACGAGACCTCCCAGCCGCAACGGTGCGACTCTAGCGAACCGTGCCGCGACGGGCGGGGCCCGCTAGAGGCGGGCGAGCAGGGTGAGGGCCCGCTCGTTGAGCAGCCGGGCACTCGGCTCGTCGTAGTCGCTCCACGACGGGTCGCAGAAGAGGTGGCGGCTCCCCGGGTAGAGGAAGAGCTCGGCGTCGTCGACCGACTCGATCAGGCTCTGCGTCTCGTCCATCTCGACCCAGGGGTCCGCCTCGGCAGTGTGCACCTGGAGTCGGAGCCCCTCGGGCCAGGCCCGCTCGATCGTCGCGAGCGAGAGCGCCCCGTGGAAGAGCAGGGCCGCGCGGGCCCCAAGGGTGGTCTGGGCGACGTACTGCGCGCACGCCGACCCCAGCGAGAAGCCGGCGAAGGCCGTGGCCGTCGGGTGCTGCGCGGCCGCGGTCGTGGCCGCAGCGATCCAGTGGGGGATGCCCATCGCGTCCACGAACTCGACCGCCTCGTCGAGGTCGCTGAACGTGCGCCCCTCGTAGAGGTCGGGGACGTGCACGACGTGCCCCTCGTCCCGCCATCCCTGGGCGAACTGGGCGACGCCGGGCGTGAGGCCCAGTGCGTGATGGAAGACAACGACCTCGGCCACGGGACCCCCTCAACTCCCTAGGCGGACCCTACCTCGAGCCTGTCACGGGTACGGCCGGTGACCGAAGGGGGCGAGTACATTGGCCTGGAGCCTGAGACCTCGGAGTGTGTATGGCCCTACGGCGGACCGCCTACCACTACTACGAGCGCCGCCTCGTCGCCACCCTGCCCGCCGAGCGGCTGCCGCGCCACGTGGGCGTGATCGCCGACGGTCACCGGCGCTTCGCGCGCGAGATGACCGACGGCGAGTACCGGGCCAGCTACGAGGCCGGCATGCGCAAGCTCGAGGAGCTCATCGAGTGGTGCGCCGAGCTCGGCATCGGGGCCGTCACCGCCTGGGTCCTCTCGACCGAGAACCTCGCGCGGCCCGCGGCCGAGCTCGACCCGTACTTCGAGGTCCTCACCGACCTGTTCCACCGACTGCCGCGGGTCGCCCAACGGCTGCACTTCACCCTCACGGTCAGCGGGAGCCTCGACCTCCTGCCCCCGGACCTCGCGCTCGCCGCGAAGGCGGCGGCCGACCAGACGGACGGGATCGCCGCGCCGACCATGACCGTCAACATCGCGCTCTGCTACGGCGGTCGTCAGGAGGTCGTCGACGCGGCGCGCTCCCTTGTCGCCGACCTCGTCGCCGAGGGGGTCGCCCCCGAGGACCTGCCCGAGCGGATCGACGCCGAGGGCCTCGCGCGCAACCTGTACGCCGCCGACCTGCCCGACACCGACCTCGTCATCCGCACCAGCGGGGAGTCCCGGCTCTCGGGCTTCCTGCTCTGGCAGTCGGCCTTCGCCGAGTTCGCCTTCGTCGACCCCTACTGGCCCGCCTTCCGCAAGGTCGACCTCCTGCGCGCCCTGCGCGACTTCACCCGGCGCGAGCGGCGCTTCGGCAAGTAGCCGTGTCGCCCTACGACGAGCGCTGCCCGGTCTGCGGGTTCCGCTGGAGCGCCGTCACCCTCGCCGAGGTCCCCGACCGCGTACGCGGCGCGACCGAGGAGATCATCGCGACCCTCTCGGCGATGGGGCCCCGGGTGACCGAGCGGATGGCGCCCGAGCGATGGTCGGCCCTCGAGTACGGCGGCCACGTGCGCGACGTCCTCGTCTCGCTGCGCGAGCGGGTCCTGCTCGCCTGCGCCTCGCCCGAGATCGCGATCTCCCCGAGCATGTTCCGCGACGAGCGGGTCGACCTCGGCTTCTACGCCCGCGACACGCTCGAGGCCGTCGCGACCGAGCTGCGCGCGCTCGCCGCGCTCTTCGGGCGCACCGTCACGTGCGTCCCCACTGGTCTCGAGGGCCGCACCCTCCTCTTCCCCGGGCGCGACGAGCCGGTGAGCGTGGCCTGGCTGGGCGCCCAGGCCGTGCACGAGTGCGAGCACCACCTCGGCGACGTCCGCGAGGACCTGGCCCGCACGATGGGCTAGTCGCCCGGCGCGGGCGAGTCCCTACACTGCAGCCGATGGAAGGCGACCACGAGGCCATCTCGACCAAGCGCCTCGAGTCGTTCAGCGACGGCGTCATGGCCGTGATCATCACCCTCATGGCCCTCGAGTTGCGCCCGCCGGCGGGAGTGTCCTGGACCGAGATCGACCACCGCCTGCCCAACCTGCTCGTCTACGTCCTGAGCTTCACCTCCATCGCCATCTACTGGGTGAACCACCACCACCTGATGCGGGTGGTCGAGTCCATCTCCGGCGCCGTGATGTGGGCCAACCTCGTCCTGCTCTTCTGGCTCTCGCTCGTCCCCTTCGCCACCCAGTGGGTCGCCGACGCCTACCGCGAGACCGCTCCGGCCGTGGCCTACGGATTCGTCGCGGCGGGAGCGGCCGTCACGTACTACGTCCTCGTACGAGCCCTGCTGCGCGCCAACCACCACGACGGCCAGCTGGTGCGCGCCCTCGGCGTCGACGTGAAGGGGCTCCTCTCGATCATCTTCTACCTCGCGGGCATCGGGCTGTCCTTCGTGACGCCCTACCTCATGTACGCGTGCGCGGCGGCCGTCTCGGCGATGTGGATCGTCCCGGATCGCCGGCTCGCGGGGCGCCGGGCTAGGGAATCAGCGTCGTGAGGCAGAAGGGGTGGCCCGCCGGGTCGAGGTAGACGCGAAAGCGATCGGGCGCGGGCTGGTGCGCCGCGCGGGTCGCGCCCCGGCCGAGCACGTGAGCCTCCCCGGCCTCGAGGTCGTCGACCGCGAGGTCGAGGTGGACCTGTTTGGGCCGGTCCCCGTCGGGCCACGACGGTGGGCGGTACCCCTCGACCCGCTGGGCGGTCAGCCACGCGCCCGGGGCCGAGACGGCGACGAAGCCCTCGCTGGCGAAGGCCACCTCGCCCCCCAGGACCCCCGCCCAGAAGGCCCCGAGCTCGGCGGGGTCGGCGCAGTCGAGCGCCACCGCCCCCCAGCGCACCGGCGCGTCCACGCCGGGCACCCTACCCCACGGTGTCCGCCTCCGGGCCCCTCAGATGCTTGCCGGCAGGCAACTACCCCTAGGCTGGGGCCGTGGCCGAGACCCTGACCCGCACCCAGGTGGCCGAGCGGCTGCGCACGGCGCTCGGTCGGCTCAACCGGTACCTTCGTCTCACCCACCCCGACACCGACCTCTCCCCCAGCCAGCGCGAGGTCCTCTGGGCCGTCGCCCGAGCCGGCGAGATCGGCTCGGGCGACCTCGCGGCGAGCGAGGGGCTCAACCCCACCATGGTCTCGCGCATCGTCGCCAAGCTCGAGGCCGAGGGCCTGGTCGAGCGGGCGGCCGGCGAGCAGGACGCCCGAGTGGTGCGGGTCTCACCCACCGCGCGGGGACGCCGGCTCGTCCAGGCCATGCGCGACGAGCGCACCGACGCCCTCGCGCGCGCCTTCGAGGCCCTCACCGCCACCCAGCAGCGTCGCCTGATCGAGGCCCTCCCCGCGCTCGAGGCGGTCGTCGAGACCCTGCGCGAGGGGCGATGAACGTCCAGGCCTCCGCGCGGCGGACCTTCTCGTCGCTCTCGAACCCCAACTACCGCAAGTACTTCTTCGGCCAGACGACGAGCCTCGTGGGGACCTGGATGCAGACGACGGCCCAGTCGTGGCTCGTCTTCACCCTCACCCACTCGGCGACGGCCATCGGCTGGGTGGTGGCGCTCCAGACGCTGCCGGTCCTGCTGCTCGGCCCCTACGGCGGGGTGGTCGCCGACCGGGTCGACAAGCGCCGGCTCATGGTGATCCTGCAGTCCCTCATGGGGCTGCAGGCCGCCGCCCTGGCGGTCCTGAGCCTGACGCATCGGGTCACCTTCGCCGACGTGTGCGTGCTGGCGGTGATCCTCGGGCTCAACAACGCCTTCGAGAACCCGTCACGCCAGTCGTTCATCCTCGAGATGGTCGGGCCCAAGGACCTGCGCAACGCGGTCAGCCTGAACTCGACGATGAACAACGTCGCCCGGGTGGTCGGCCCGGCCGCCGCCGGGATCCTGATCGCCGCGGTGGGCGAGGGGTGGTGCTTCGCCCTCAACGCCGTCAGCTTCGTGGCGGTGGTGGCCTCGCTGATGGCGATGGACTTCTCGACGCTCATGCCCGCGCCGCGCACCGAGCGGGCCCGGGGCCAGCTGCGCGAGGGGCTGAACTACGTGCGCCACACCCCGACCCTCGCCGTGCCCCTCGTGATGATGGGGCTCGTGGGGATGCTCACCTACGAGTTCCAGGTCACCCTGCCGGTCGTGGCCGAGCGGGTCTTCCACGGCCACTCCACCGTCTACGGCACCCTCATGGCGGTGATGGGCGTGGGCGCGGTCGTCGGCGGCCTCTTCACGGCGGCGCGGGGACGGACCGGGCTCATGGCGCTGGTGCGCACGGCGGCGCTCTTCGGCGTGGCGATGGTCTTCGCGACGCTCGCCCCGAGCCTCGCCCTCGAGCTCGTCGCCCTCGTGCTGGTGGGCTTCACCTCGGTGTCGTTCCTCTCGATCGCCAACTCCACCCTCCAGCTGGGCACCGACCCCCAGATGCGCGGGCGGGTCATGGCCCTGTGGGCGGTGGCCTTCATGGGCTCGACGCCGATCGGCGGGCCGTTGGTGGGGTGGATCACCAACACCGTCGGCGGGCGCGTCGGCCTCGCGACGGGCGCGGCCGCGTGCGTCGTGGCGGCGCTGATCGGGCTCGTCGCGCGACGACGCCTCGAGCGCCAGCACCGGCTGGTCTCGGCGGCCTAACCCCGCCGCGGGGCGCGCCAGGAGGGCCGGCCGGCGGGGATCGCGACGACCCGCTCGATGCGCCGGGCGGCCTCGAGGACGACCCACTCGCTGTGAGGCCGCCCGATGACCGCGAGCCCCACGGGCAACCCGTCCACCAGTCCCACCGGGACCGAGGCGATGGGCCAGCCGGCGATCGCCGGGGCCATGGTCGCGGGGCTCGCCATCCCGGCGTGGTCGCCGAGGGTGAGGTCGATCTTCCACCCCGGGGCGTAGGCCGGGGCGAGGAGCACGTCGAGGTCCTCGAGGGCCGGCTCGAGGCAGGCGCCGAGCGCCCAGGCGAGGTTGCGCTCGCGCGCCGGCGCGTAGCCCTCACCCGCGCGCCCCCCCGAAGCCAGGGCGGCCGAGAAGTGCTCGTGGCCGAAGTAGGGCATCTCGCTCGACGCGTTGAGCTCCTCGTAGTCGACGACGTCGGCCAACGAGCGCACGCCGTCGCCCGGGCGCTCGGCGAGGTAGGCCGAGAGGTCGTCGGCCAGCTCGCAGAGCAGCACCGTCAGCTCATCCTCGCCCTCGGCCTCGCCCGGGGTCGCCACGTCCCGGTGCACGACGGCGTCGAAGGCGCCGGCGAGCCCGGCGACGACCGCGTCGCAGTGGGCGTCGGTTGCGGGATGTCCCGTGCGCCACGTGGAGGCGTAGGCGACGCGCAGGCGCGCGAGGGCCGTGTCCGGCGGCGCCTGGCCCGCGAGCACCCCGAAGAGGAGGGCGGCGTCGTCAACCCGCCGGGCCATCGGCCCGGGGCTGTCCTGGCTGGCCGAGATGGGCACCACCCGGTGGGTGGGCACCGTCCCGACGGTCGGCTTGAGCCCGACGACGCCGTTCACCGACGACGGACAGACGATCGACCCGTCGGTCTCGGTCCCGATCGCCAGCGGGGCGAGACCGGCGGCCACGGCCGCCCCCGAGCCCGAGGACGAGCCGCCCGCCGTGCGATCGAGCGACCAGGGGTTGACGACGAGCCCGCCCGTGGCGCTCCAGCCGCTCGTCGAGTGGCTGGAGCGGATGTTCGCCCACTCCGAGAGGTTCGTCGAGCCGAGGACCACGGCGCCCGCCGCCCGCATCCGCGCCACCAGCGGCGACTCGCGCGCGGGTCGGCCGACGAGCGCGGTCGAGCCCGCCGCTCCGGGCAGCCCCTCCGCCTCGATGTTGTCCTTGATCACGACGGGCAGCCCGTGGAGCGGCCCGCGCCGCTCGCCGCGGGCCCGCTCGGCGTCGCGCGCCGCCGCGAGGACCTCGGCGTTGTGGGCCAGGGCGGCGATCGCGCGCAGCTCGGTGGTGGTGCCCGGCCCGTCCAGGGCCGCGATGCGTCGCTGCAGAGTATCGACGAGGGCCGCGGAGGTCAGCTCACCGGCGTCGAGCCGGGCTACGACCTCGTGGGCGCTCGCGAAGGCGAGTTCGGCGCTCTCGGGGTGGGGATCGGTCATGGTCGAACTCTACGGTGGCGGTCGCGACCGCCGGGACCGCTGGTAGGTTTGGTCCCAGGAGAGCCCTCGAAGGGAGCGTCATGAAGGCCTTCACTCTGGTGGGACTGCTCGCGGCCGGCGCGCTCGGCCTGTCGGCCTGCGGTGTGCAGGCGACCGTCGACCAGGCGGTGACCTCGCTCGGGAGTTCGCCGTACCTCCAGCTCCACGTCACCGGCTCGCTCACGAGCACCGACCCGTCCCTCACCAAGGCCGCGTTTCAGCTGAAGAACCTCTCGCTCGACGTCAACCTCGCGAGCACCAACGGCGCCAACCTCTCGGCCGCGGGCTCGTCGGTCGACGCCGAGGTGGTCCTCGCCGTATCGGGCACGAACGCCCTCGACGCACGCTCGATCGGCGGCAACCTCTACGTCGAGCTCAATCTCGCCTCCCTCAACGCGCTGCCCGGGGCGAACGTGCCCCCGAGCGCGCTCGCGGCCGCCGGCCAGATGCTCGACGGGCGCTGGTTCGAGATCCCCCAGAGCCTGCTCACCCAGTTGGCTGCCGCCCACCAGCCCTCGGCCGCCCAGGCGGCCAAGGCCCAGTCGGTCGCCCGCGCGGCGATCACCGCCCTGTCGACCCTCGTCGAGAAGGCGCCCTACACCTCATCGAAGGGGACCTTCACCGAGACCGGCACCCTCCAGTCGATCGTGGACGCCCTCATCCCGGTCCTCGGGCCGGCCACCGGCGCGACGACGCCCACCGTCTCGGGCACCTACTCGATCAGCCTGACGACCTCGGGCGCCACCGCGACGGGCGGGTCGGTCTCGATCACCTCCAGTGGACCGAGCACCCACCCGGCCCCCTCGCCGGTGACCGTCTCGCTGCAGGCGACCGCGAGCCACGGCACCGTGCCCGTGGCGACACCCGCCGGCGCGATCGTGGTCACCCCGTCGATGCTGAGCCAGTTCTCCTCGATCGGCGGCTAGGACCCGACCTCGAGGACGGCGCGCGTCGCCTCGAGGTCGTCGGCGTAGACGTGGGCCGACTTCACGACCATCGTCAGTTCCCCGACCGGCGCGCCGACACCGTCGGCCACGCGCCGCTCGAGGTGGGCCAGCTCGACCAGGTTGGCGAAGCCCTTCGTCCCGAAGTCGATCGAGTGGCAGTAGGCGACCAGGCTCAGCCCGCGCGGCTCGACGAAGAAGTCGAGCAGGCTCACGCACGGCACGTAGGCGGTGTCGGTGAGGGGCTGGAAGGTCGTGATCACCGCCCGGCGGCTCCCGGGGTCCGCGCGGAGACGGTCGATGACGCCTTCAACCTGGTCGAGCCCGGTTCCGGCGTAGTCGAAGAGCCGCGTGGCGTAACTGTCGGCGTCGCCGAGTTCGGCGACGCGCTCGCGTGAGGCGAAGTTCGCCCGCATCCACGCCAGGCGTTCACCCGACGCCCGGCGCTCGATGAGCCCGTCGGAGGGGTCGGGGCGGGCCACCCGCAGTGTCGCGAGGAGGAGCTCGCGAATGGCGCGTCCGTCGTAGCTCGAGGTCACCCCGTCGGCGAGGATGAGCCGGGCGATCTCCAGCCAGGCCTCGCCGATCGTCGTCGCGTCCACCTCGGTACGCACGGCGCGAGTCTAGGGAGCCGCGCCCGAGGAACCCGGTGACGCACACTCGTCGTCGCGACGCTCGCGCACGACGCTCCTGGCTGGATCGCCGCCCTCACCGGGCGGTGACCCTCGAGGTCGTGGGACCTCGCCGGACTCGCGGCCGCCCGACGGCTCTGAACTGACCGTCACCGTGCGTCGGCTGGCCCTGCTCGGGTCGGCGCTCGCGTTGGAGGCGGGTGGTGGCCTTGGCCCCGCGGGCCCTCGTCGAGTCCCACCCGCTGGCGCGGGACTCGCTCGCCCGCCGAGGCCCGGTAGGGTCGTCGAGCGTGGCCCCCCTCGTCCTGGTCCTCGCGCTGGCCGGCGCCGCGTCGCTCTACTGCTGGGTCGCCTCGGTGGTCTCGGGCGACACCTCGTGGGTCGACCGGCTCTGGTCGATCCTGCCCGTCGTGTACACCTGGGTCTTCGCCTGGGCCGACCACGGCCGTGACGTCCGCCTCGACGTGCTCGCCGCCCTGGTCACGCTGTGGGGTGCGCGGCTCACCTTCAACTTCGCCCGCAAGGGCGGCTACCGCGGGGTCGAGGACTACCGGTGGGTCGTGCTGCGCGCGCGAATGACGCGCTGGCAGTTCCAGCTGTTCAACCTCGGCTTCATCGTCCTCGCCCAGAACGCGCTGCTGGTGCTGATCACGATGCCGGCCTGGCGCGCCTACCAGCACCGTCGCGGCGCCCACTACGGGCTCGCCGACGCGCTCGTCGCGCTCCTCTTCCTCGCCGCCCTGGCGCTCGAGACGGTGGCCGACGAGCAGCAGTGGCGCTTCCAGGAGAGCAAGCGGCTCGCCCGCGAGGCGGGGCGCACCCCCGAGGTTGACTTCCTCACGACCGGCCTCTTCGCCTACTCGCGCCACCCCAACTACTTCTTCGAGCTGGCCCAGTGGTGGCTGGTCTACGCGCTGGGGGCCCTCGCGATCGGCCACGTGCTCGACTGGACGATCCTCTGCCCGGCTGCCCTGACGGGCCTCTTCATCGGCTCGACCCGCTTCACCGAGGAGATCTCGGCCGCCAAGTACCCGGCGTACCGCGACTACCAGGTCCGGGTCTCGGCGATCGTGCCCCGGCCCGCGCGCACCCCCCGGGTCGCGGCCTCCCCCGAATAGGCTGCGGCCCGGCTCTAGGAGCCGGGCCGCCTGATCGGTGGTCGGGGAAGATCACACGCCGATCAGATCCTTGGCCTCTTCGGTGCGCACGACGAGCTGTTCGGTCTCGGGCGTGCGCCGGGCGTGGGCGAATCCGATGAGCACGAGGATCAGCATGACCGCCGCCCCGACGAAGCAGGCCACCGCGCCCCACTCGGCGATGATCGCGAACTGGCTGAAGCCGTAGGCCTCGAGCAGCAGGCCGCGCAGGGTGGTGCCCTGGAAGACGGTCTGGACCTCCTGGGAGAGGGCGGTGTTGGTGGGGTTGGCCCGCGAGGCCGCCGAGACCTTGGAGTAGACGCCGCCGTAGGGCATCTCCGAGAGGTGCACGGCGATGAAGTGGTTGGCGTAGGCCTCGGCCTGCGCCCCGGTCAGTACCTGCTGGCCGGCGTACTTCAGCAGGTAGGGCTTCATGCCGGGGGTGACCTCGGTACCGGGCTTCGCGGCGGCGAAGGCCGCCGTGCTCGGGAAGTAGATTTCCTGCTTGGCCAACTGGTCATGGACGCTCGAGTTCGCGAAGTTCGCACCCCACAGCAGCAGCGCCCCGCCGATGACCAGGGCTACGGTGAGGACCAGGCCCACGACGCTCAGCAGCATGTCGAAGAACTTCCTCTGCATGATCACTCCTTCGCCTCTCGAGGCTCTCTCTTGAGGCTCCGGGCCAGTCTCACCCCGCCCGCGGCGGCGGCGACAGGGACCAAGGTCCGACCATCTCGGGACCATCGTCACTGGGGGGGGCGCGCTCCGGTCAGGAACACTGACACCGGAGGGGGGGCACCGGACCGGGTCGGACGATGACCGTCGTCTCGGCCCCTGCGACCGGTCCGGTACCCGCCTCCATTGACGGGGCGCGGGGGGCCGAGGTGGTCGAGGGAGTGGACCTGGGGACGAGCCCGCCGGGGGTGGCGCTCCGCCCGGGCCGAGCGCACCACACGACATCCCCCAGCGCGGCGACGCCGAGAGCAAGGGACGAGGGTCCCTAGACGGGACCCCCCCGTTACGGGGAGGATGAACGCATGTCGATGTACGTAGAGCTCCTCACCCGGGCCCTCGCCGAGTGGCCGAGCGAGATCCGTGACGACACCTTGGTCGAGTACGCGCGCAACTGCCGGCGCGAGATGGTGCGCACCTCCTCGCGGCGCCAGAAGGGCGCCTACGCCGCGCTCGCCGCGGAGATCGCCTACGACCGCGCGCTGGTGAAACTCTGTCTCGCCCACGACGTCGTCGTCGCGCCCGACGACTTCAGCCACCCCGAGACGGAGCGACGCGAGCTCGAAGAGCGCCTCGCCGAGCGCGGACTCGACCTCATCGGCGCGGCCTAGGGCCTAGGGCTGGTCGAGGGTCCCGTCGCGCAGGCGGGTCACGAAGACGGCCGCCTCGGTGCGATTGGCCATGTTGAGCTTCGCGAGCAGGCTCGTCACGTAGTTCTTGACGGTCTTCTCCGAGAGGAACATCACCTCGGCGATCTGGCGGTTGGTCAGCCCCTCGGCGATGTGGTCGAGCAGACGCCTCTCCTGAGGCGACAGCGCCGCCAGCTCGTCGCTCGGGCTCGGCGGGTTGGTGATCCGCTCGATCACCCTGGCGATGGCCCGGCTGTCCATCAAAGTGCCCCCGCCCGCCACCTTCTTCACGTCAGCCACGAGGTCGCGCCCTCGGACCTGCTTCAAGACGTAGCCGGCCGCGCCCGCCATCACGCTCGCGTAGAGGGCCTCGTCGTCGGCGTAGCTCGTGAGCATCAGGCACGTCATGCTCGGATCGTCGGAACGGATGTCCCGACAGACCTCGATGCCGCTGCCGTCGGGCAGGCGCACGTCGAGGATGGCGACGTCGGGGTGGGCGAGGGGGATGCGGGTCAAGGCCTCGGCGACCGTGGAGGCTTCGCCGACGACCTCGATCTCCTCGTCGTACTCGAGCAGGCTGCGGATGCCCTCGCGCACGACCTCGTGATCGTCAAGCAAGAAGACGCGGATCGGCACTTCCCCCACTATCCCACTCCCCGGTACCCCCGTCAAAACGCCCTTCGGAGGTGCCGTCCGAGCCGGCGCCCAGTACTGTGTGCGTCGTACCGTACCGCAATGTCCGCGACATCGACAGGATCCAACGCCTGCTCGGCGCGGTCCTCATGATCGAGGCCGACGTCGAGCTCTCGGACCTGCTCGCCCACCTCGTCGAGGAGGCGTGCGCCCTCGCCGGCGCCCAGTACGGCGCCCTGGGCGTGCTCAACGAGTCGCGCACCTCCCTCGCGGAGTTCATCACCTGCGGCCTCTCGGAGGAGAAGGAGCGGGCCATCGGGTCTCGGCCGACCGGGCGCGGCGTCCTCGGGGCGGTCGTGGCCGACGGCGAGAACCTCCGCCTGGACCGGATCGCCGACCACCCCCTGAGCGTGGGCTTCCCCGAGGGCCATCCCGCGATGTCCTCGTTCCTCGGGGTCCCGGTGCGGACCCCCTCGACGGTGTACGGCAACCTCTATCTCACCAACAAGCTCGACGCCGAGCGCTTCAGCGAGGACGACGAGGCCCTCGTCGAGGCGCTGGCCCAGGCGGCGGCGATCGCCATCGAGAACAACCGGCTGCGCGAGCGGCTGCGCCTGATGTCGGTGATCGAGGACCGCGACCGGATCGCCCGCGAGCTGCACGACCGCATCATCCAGCGCATCTACGCGATCGGACTCGCCCTGCAGGAGGCCTCGCGCTTCGCGATCCGCGACGAGACCAAGGCGGCCATCGCCCGGGGAGTCGACCAGCTCGACATCGTGATCAACGAACTGCGCGCCACGATCCACCAGCTTGACCACGACCCCTTACCCGGAGGCCTCCGGCGCAACGCGACCGAGCTCATCAACGAGCTCGCCCCGATGCTCGGCTCGCGCCCGACGCTCACGTTCGCCGGCCCGATCGACACGACCATCCCCCTGCGGGTCGCCGACCACCTGCTCGCCGTCTTGCGCGAGGCCCTGACCAACGTGGCCAAGCACGCCCACGCTCAGAGCTGCGCGGTCGAGATCGCTCTGGCCGACGGTGACATCGCGCTACGGGTCACCGACGACGGCGTCGGCATCGGGTCGGATCGGGCCGGCGCCGGCCTCGGCCTGGCGAACCTCGAACAGCGCGCGGCAATGCTGGGCGGTACCTTCTCGGTCCAGGCCGTCGAGCCCCGCGGGACGCGTCTCACCTGGCGGGTCGCCCTCGGCGCGGCCTAGGGCGCTCGGTTCAACAGGCGCTGGATGGAGCGCGCCACCCCCGGGGTGATGACGCCCCCGCTGCGCACGACGTAGAGCGGCTCGGTGCGGTCGGGCTCGAGCTTGGAGCGGAACCGGTTGATCCCGCTGAAGCGGTACTGATGGTCGAAGAAGGCGAGCACCCGGCGGCCCACCACCCCGAGGTCGTGGGGGTCCTGCCAGCCCCCCTCGGGCTGCCAGAACGGCAGGGGCCCGTTGGAGACCGTCTCGAAGCCCTCGTCGCGCAGCGTGTCGAGGGCGAGGGCGAGGGCACCCTCGAGCGAGCCGCGCGCCGCGTCGGCCAGGCGCACCAGGTCCTGGAGATACCAGCCCGCGGCGTTGATCGGCGTGCAGACGACAAAGGACGTCAACGCCCCGTCGAGCTCAGAGACGAAGTAGCGCCGGTGCGAGGCGATCTCGAGATAGTCGGTGCGCAAGAAGGAGTCGGTGCGCCGCTCGGGGCGCGCGGCCTTCCAGGCCGACTCGACCCACGCCAGGGCCGCCCGGTCCTCGGGGCGCGCGAGGGGGTGGGCCTCGCGCCAGGTGACCCCGAGGCCCGCGGCGTGGTTGCGGGCCCAGCGCAGCTTCTGGCGCCGCCCGCCGGCGAGGGACCAGCGGGCGAGGTCCACGTAGCTCTCGACCCCGGTCCAGAGGACCGGGAGGCCCAGCGCCTCGCCGGCGCGCATCGTCGACTCGTTCACCTCGAGGGCGAGGAGGTACTTGCGAGCGCTCGAGGCGTACTCGACGAGCCGGGCCACCAGCGCGCCCTCGGCGCCCGGCGCGCACACCGGCGAGCGCCAGGCCGCCACGACCCGGCGTCCCTCGAGGAAGCCGACGAAGCCCTCGCGGTCGTCGTCGAAGAAGACGAGCCAGGGGTCGGGCCCGAGGACCGTGTAGTGGCCCGCCTCTCGACCGTGGCGGGCGAGGAGGGCTTCGACCTCGTCGCGGACGTCGGCGACCCTTTCGGGATCGGCCGCGGAGGGGCGCGCCAGGACTCTGCTCGTGCTCCCTGGTTACCACAGCCCCACGCGCGCGTCGCGGAGAGTCCTCTCAGCCGAGGCGGCGCACGCGGGCCGCCGACGCGCCCGACGTCACCGAGGAGACGCGCCTACCATCCCCCGCCCGAGGAGGACGACGAGGTCGTGGTGGTCTTGCCCACCTTCTCCGGGGTCGCGGCGGCGGTCTTCGCCCACGCGTTGACGAGCACCCACGTGCCCGCACCGAGCTTGAGCCCGACGCCCGTGGCCTCGTGGGGCTTGGTGTCGCCGGAGAACGTGTAGAGGGGGTAGCCGTTGAAGGTGGCCTGGCGGAACTTGCCCCGCTTCACCCAGGCGGTCGTCCCCTTCACCGCCGCCGAGCGGCTGAACGAGCCCACGTTGATGGGCAGCATCACGGGCGGCCAGACGTGGATGCACGTCTTTACGCACTTGATCTTTCCCCCCGCCTCGGAGGTGAGGATGTAGAGGGGGTGACCCGCGGCGTCGATGAGGACGTGGGGGTGCCGGGCGATGGTGGCCGCCTGGAGGGTGGGCTGGGCCGCCCCGAGGGGGAGGGTCGCGACGCCGGCCCCGCCGACCACGAGCGCGGCGACGAGGGCGAACCTTCTAAGGGTGGACCGAGCGGACATGGCGCCTCCTCTCGCTGCGGTGCCGAATGAGCAGGACCCTAGTGCCGCGCCGGGCCGGTGTCTGGTCGGGCCCGGGGGAGAGCGGCTCAGGCGACCTCGACCCAGATGCTCGCCGCGGCGGCCCGCGCGAGCTCGAGGCGGCGGCTCCCCACGCGAACGGTGAGTGATCCGTCCTCACCGGGCCCCACGAGGGTGACGGGCGTGCCCTCGGAGATGGCGTGGCCCGCCAGGGTCGTGAGGAGGGTCGGCGCCTCGTGCTCGGCCACCTCAGAGATCCGCCGCACCACCGCCGCGGTCCCGGGCTCGAGCCCGGCGAGGGCCACGAGGGCCCCGTAGGGCGCGGCCCGCCCGGGGATCACGTTGCCGTGCGGACACGTCGCGGGCGAGCCCATCGAGTGGTCGATGCGGTCGATCACCTCCTCGGAGATCGACGAGGAGAGGCGGTCGGCCTCGACGTCGGCGCTCGCCCAGTCCAGGCCGAGGACGTCGGTGAGCCAGCGCTCGAGGATCCGGTGGCGACGCACCAGGGCCGTGGCCGTCGACTCGCCCGAGGGGGTGAGCGACACGCTGCGGTCCTCACCGAGCTCGACCCAGCCGTCGCGGCGCAACCGCTGCAGGGCGTCCGAGACCGTCGGGGGCGACACCGAGAGCCAGTAGGCCAGCCGGCCGGGCCGGACGACCTCGCCCTCGGCGGCGATGCAGTAGATCGCCTCGAGGTACTTGTCGACGGTGGCGGTGTGCGCGCTCGCCACGAGACCTCCTTCGCGCCCGACGGGCGCAGCGCGAGGCTAACGGCGCGCGCCGAAGGGTGTCAAAGGCGGCCCCCGGCCCGTCGCCCGTGAGGGGGCGCCCGGAAGTTGACGGAACGACCGTGGCCCGGTGGAGGACCGGGAGCGCGGAGCACACCGCGGTCGCGCCGAGGGCGAAGCCCCGGGACGGGCGCGCGACGGTCCTGGGGACGAGAGCGGCGGACGGGCCGGCGCCCTCGAGGGCCCCGTGGGTCTCGACCCCGTGGGTCCCCACCACCGCGATCCCCACGCGCCCCCGGTGGGCCACCGCTCGAGACTCGTCACCTCCCCGCCGTGACAGCGGCGTGCGAGGATCGTCCCGTGGAGCCCCGGCTGTCCCTGGTGACCCTCGCGGTGGACGACCTCGCGCGCTCACGCGCCTTCTACGAGGCCCTCGGCTGGACGAGTCCGTCGGGCCCCGACGAGGGGATCGCGTTCTTCCAGGTCGGGGGGATCGTGTTCGCCCTGTGGGCCCGGTCGGCGATGGACGAGGACCCCGGTCGGCCCGACGGGCCCGCAGGCGACGGGATCACCCTCGCCCACAACGTCCACTCCCCCGGCGAGGTCGACCGGGTGCTCGCCGAGGCCGGGCGCGCCGGGGCGAGCGTGGACCGCCCCGGGGCCCCGACCGCCTGGGGCGGCTACTCCGGCTCCTTCCTCGACCCCGACCGGCATCGCTGGGAGGTCGCCCACAATCCCCACTGGCCCCTCCTCGAGGACGGGACGGTGCGCCTGGCGTGACGGCCCCGCCGGCCGGGATATACTTGCTTGAGGTCAAGCAACTATTCCCCCGGAGGACCCATGCCCCGACTCGGCGTCGCGCACGCCCACCCCGAGCGCTACAAGTGGATCGCGCTGACCAACACCACGCTCGGGGTGTTCATGGCGGTCGTGAACTCCTCGATCATCCTCATCTCGCTGCCGGCGATCTTCCGCGGCATCCACCTCAACCCGCTCACGCCCTCCAACGTCGGCTACCTCCTCTGGCTGATGATGGGCTATCTCCTCGTCACGGCCGTGCTCGTGATCAGCCTCGGACGCCTCGGCGACATCGTCGGGCGCGTGCGCATCTTCAACCTCGGCTTCCTCGTCTTCTCGGTGGCCTCGGTCCTGCTCGCCCTCGACCCCTTCCACGGGGGGACCGGGGCCATCTGGCTCGTCGCCTGGCGGATCGTCCAGGGCATCGGCGGCTCGATGCTCTTCGCCAACTCCGCGGCGATCCTCGTCGACGCCTTCCCGACCGAGCAGCGCGGCATGGCCATGGGCGTCAACCAGGTCGCGGCCATCGGCGGCTCCTTCGTCGGCCTGATCGCCGGCGGCCTGCTCTCGGCCATCGACTGGCGCCTCGTCTTCTGGGTATCGGTGCCCTTCGGGATCATCGGGACCGTCTGGAGCTACCTCAGTCTGCGCGACAACGGCGTGCGCACGCCCTCGCGGATCGACTGGTGGGGTAACGCCACCTTCGCGGTGGGCCTCACGGCGCTGCTCGTGGCCATCGTCTACGGCATCGAGCCCTACGCGGGCCACTCGATGGGCTGGACCTCGCCGCTCGTGCTGAGCTCGCTGACGATCGCCGCGGTGACCCTCGCCGCCTTCTTCTGGATCGAGTTGCGCGTCGAGGCGCCGATGTTCAACCTGCGCCTCTTCCGGATCCGGGCCTTCTTCATGGGCAGCTTCGCCGGGCTGATCTCGGCCATCGCCCGGGGCGGCCTGCAGTTCATGCTCATCATCTGGCTCCAGGGCATCTGGCTGCCCCTGCACGGCTACAGCTTCGCCTCCACCCCGCTGTGGGCCGGCATCTTCTTGCTGCCGCTCACGATCGGCTTCCTCGTGGCCGGGCCCCTCTCGGGGTGGCTCAGCGACCGCCACGGCGCCCGCATCCTGTCGACGACGGGCCTCGTGGTCTTCGCCGCGAGCTTCGTCGGCCTGCTCGCCGTGCCGACCGACTTCGGCTACCCGGCCTTCGCGCTGCTGATCGCCCTGAACGGCGTCGGCGGCGGGATGTTCTCGGCGCCGAACCAGGCGGCCGTCATGAACTCGGTGCCGGCCGACCAACGCGGCGGCGCGGCGGGCATCCAGGCGGCCTTCATGAACACCGGCATGGTGCTCTCGATGGGCATCTTCTTCTCGCTCATGATCGTCGGGCTCACCAACGCCCTGCCCCCGGCGATGCTCCGGGGACTCACCACCCACGGCGTGCCCGTCCCCCAGGCGACGGTCGTGGCGCACCTGCCGGCCGTGGGCAGCCTCTTCTCGTCGTTCCTCGGCTTCAACCCGCTCAAGACCCTCCTCGTCAGCCCGTCGAGCGCCCACGTGAGCGCGGCCCAGTGGACGGTCCTCACCGGCAAGCGGTTCTTCCCGGGACTCATCCAGGACCCCTTCCACCACGGCCTGGTCATCGTCTTTCTGACCGCCTTCGTGCTCGCCCTCGTCGGGGCGGCCTTCTCCGCGCTGCGCGGCAAGCGCTACGTCCACGGCGCCGAGCCCACCACCGAGACGCTCGTCGGCGAGCTGGCCGGGGTCGTCTCGGGCGTGCCCGGCGAGCCCGCCCTCGAGGACGGGGTGGTCCGGTGAGCCCGGCGCCCACCGAGGTCCCCACGGCGGCGCGGCTGCGCTTGGTCGTGACCCGGCTCGTCAAGGTCATGCGCCGCGACGCCGACGCCGGGCTCAGCCCGTCGCTGCTCTCGGCCCTCGCCACCCTCGAGGACCACGGGGCCCTGCGGATCTCGGCGCTGGCCGCCGCCGAGTCGGTCGACCCGTCGGTGGCCACCCGGCTCGTCGCCGCCCTCGAGGAGCGCCGTTACGTGGAGCGCCGCGACGACCCCGACGACCGCCGGGCCTGCGTGGTGGCCCTCTCCGCCAAGGGCCGCAAGACCCTCGAGCGGCTCTGGGTCGAGCGGGCCGCGACCCTGGCCGCGCGCCTCGAGAAGCTCGACGCGCGTGACGTGCGCGCCATCGAGGCCGCCCTGCCGGCGCTGGAAAGGCTGCTCGAGGCCTAGTCGAGCGCGGCGTCGAGGGTGATCTCGGTGCCGGTCAGGGCCTTGGAGACGGGGCAGCCGGCCTTGGCCGCCTCGGCCGCCGCCACGAAGGCCGCCTCGTCGACACCCTCGACGCGGCCGCGCACCGTGAGCGCCACCCCGCTCAGGCGAAAGCCCCCCGCCGGATCGGGCCCGAGGGTGACGGCGGCGTCGACGGTGAGCCCGATCGAGGTCGCCCCGGCCCGCCCGAGGCCGCCCGAGAGGGCCATCGCGTAGCACGAGGCGTGGGCCGCGGCGATCAGCTCCTCGGGGCTGGTGAAGCCCTCGGCCGCCTCGGCGCTGCGGCGCGGGAAGGAGACCTCGTAGGTGCCGAGCCCGCTCGAGACGAGTTCGGTCTGTCCGGAGCCGTCTTGCAGTCCCCCGGTCCAGACGGTGCGTGCGCTGCGCGTGGGCATGGGATCCCCCCTGGTCGTTTCGTGCATCCTACGGCCCGTTCGCGCGAGGAGGACGGGTCGGGCGCGGGCCCGGGATTTCACTTTCCCGCGCCGGCGCGAGGTGCGATGCTGAAGCGATGGACACTCCCGCCCACCATCCCGGCACCCCGGCGTGGGTCGACGTCACGGTCGACTCGCTCGAGGCCCACGAGGCCTGGCGCGCCTTCCTCACGGCCCTCTTCGCCTGGAGCTGGGACGTGGGCGGCTCCGACGTCTCTCACTACGCCGTCGCCCGCCACGCCGAGCGCGCCGTCTTCGGCGCCACCGTCGGCGAGGGCGCGCCCGGTCGGCTCACCACCTACTTCGCCACCGGCGACGTCGACAGCTCTCTCGCGGCCGCCGTGGCCCTCGGGGCGCGCCCGACGTCCGCGATCACCGAGGTCGGGGACCTCGGTCGCACGGTCCTGCTCGAGGACCCCTCGGGCGCACCCGTCGCGCTCTGGGAGGCCGGAGCCTTCGGGGGGTTCGGCGCCGTGAACGAGCCCGGCGCGCCGGGCTGGTTCGACCACCACAGCGGCGAGCTTCTCTCCCACCAGGAGTCCCGAGCAGGGGCCGCCGGCGTGGAACCCGATCTACGTCGTCGACTCGCTCGAGCGCGCGCGCGAGGCGGCCGTGCGCCAGGGCGGGTCGGTCCTGGTCGAGGAGATGGCGGTGCCGGGCAGCGCGATCTGCGTGGTGGCCGAGCCCACGCACCGCACGCCCCTCACGGTGATGCGCGCGGGCGAGCCCGCCTAGGCCGAGGGGCTAGCTCGACGCGCCGTTGGCGCGCGCGGTCATCGGCAGGCGGTTGAGCGCCGACAGCGACGCGCGGGCCGCGGCCAGCACGTCGTTGTCCGACTGGGCGATGCCGAACCGGTCGGAGCCGCCCTGGGTCGAGCGCAGCACAACGACGACCGGCCAGTTGCGCACGGCGATCATGTGCGAGACCGAGAGCAGGGAGAACGGGATGTCGAAGCCGAGCTGGCGCAGCGCGGCGAGCGTCGCCTCCACCCCGCCGATCAGCGGCCCGCTGGGGGCCCGCCCCGTGGCCAGGCGACCGGCGTAGTTGAGCACGACCTCACAGACGCCCTCGGCGTCGCACTCGGCGCGCACCAGGGCCGCCCTCGCCCCCCCGCGCCCCCCCAGGGTCGCCTCGGTGAGACGGTTCACGTCGTCGACGACGACCCGGGCCTCGGGGTAGTAGAGGGCCGAGATCTGCTGGGCCACCGTCGTGATCTCGTCCCGGTTCGGGGCGTTGGTCACCAGGGTCACCGTGGTGACCCCGCCGTCCTCGTCGCGCTCGAACCCGACGTTGAGGACGCCCGGCAGCGAGCGCAGCTCGAGCTCGAAGTCCTCCTCGATCCGCAGCATCAGTCCCGCCCGCCCTTCCTCTGGTAGAGCCGCGCGTCGGCCAGCCGGAACAGCTCGCCCGGGTCGGTCGACTCCCGGGGCGCCGAGGAGGTGCCCACCGTGAAGTCGATCGGGACCCCGCCGGCCTTGAGCTGCTGGCGCAGGCGGTCGGTGAAGCCGAGCGCCTCGTTGCCCTCGGCGTTGTTCAAGATGACGGCGAACTCGTCCCCGCCGACGCGCGCCGGCGTGTCGCCCGAGCGCATCGAGCGGCGCAGGGCGAAGCCGAACTGGCGCAGGAGGTAGTCGCCGAACTCGTGACCGCTCTCGTCGTTGATCAGCTTGAAGCCGTCGAGGTCGATGAGCACCAGGGTGAAGGGCCAGCCGTAGCGCGCGGCCCGGCCCGAGGCGACCGAGAGGGACTGGTCGAAGTTGCGCCGGTTCGCGATGTTGGTGAGCGGGTCCTGGCCGGCCCGGAAGCGGGCCAGCTGCAGCGAGAGCGCCAGCTGGCAGGCCGCGCGCACCGCCTCGGCCTCCGACTCGGACACGACGTCGGGCGTGCAGTAGAGGCCCGGGTCGGTCCCCAGCTGGGTCATCATGTCGACCGGCTCGACGCGCGCGCCCAGGCGGAAGGTCTGGGTGCCGAAGGCGTCGTCCGAGAGCACGACCACGGCGTCGTCGAGCTCGTGGCGCTCGGCCAGGCGCTCGAGCAGGGTGTAGACGAAGTTGATGCCCAGCTCGCCCACCGCGAGCTCGGCGAGCAGGGTCCGGAACACCCACGGCTCGTAGCCGTGGCGGTCGACCTCGTCGAGGTCGACCTCGGGGGCGTTCGCGCGAGGGTCGGCGTCAAGCATCGGACGCGTCGAACGTGTCGACGTCACCGCTGCGCAGGAGAGACTCGAGCACCGAGCCGGCCTCGAGCAGGGTCTCGAGCTCGCTCGCCGCCATCGGCATGGAGATGAGGTAGCCCTGGCCGCGGTGGCAGCCCAGCTCGCGGAGCTTGTCGACGATCGTGCTCGACTCGATCCCCTCGGCGACGACCTCGAGGTTGAGGGCCTTGGAGAGGTGGATGATCGACTCGACGATCGCCTTGTCGAAGTTGTCGCGCACGATCCCGCGCACGAAGGTCATGTCGAGCTTCAAGATCTCGATTGGCAGGTTCTTGAGCTCGGTCATCGAGGCGAAGCCCGTCCCGAAGTCGTCGAGCGCGATCTTCACGCCGCGACGAAGCCCACCAGGTCGCCCATCTTGAAGTCGGCCGGGGACATGTTGACCCGCACCGTGAAGTCGAGCTCGGGGTGGCGGTGGCGCCACACGCCCAGCTGACGACACGCCTCGGCGAAGACCCAGCGACCCATCTTGGTCACGAGGCCCGTCTCCTCGGCCACCTTGATGAACTCCGAGGCGGTGAGCAGACCCCTCGTCGGGTGCTCCCAGCGCACCAGGGACTCCACGGCGAGCAGCTTGCCCGTGTTGAGGTCGACCTCGGGCTGGAAGTGCAGGCGCAGCCCGTCGAACTCGATCGCCTGGCGCAGCTGGATCTCGAGCTGGCTGCGGTCGTCGACCTTCTTCGCGAGGGTGCCGTCGAAGACCACCACGTGGCCGCGGCCCATCGACTTCGCCTCGAACATCGCCACGTCGGCCCGCGAGATCAGCTCCAGGGCGGTCAACGACTCGACGCTCGGCAGGGCCACGCCGATCGAGGCCGTGTGGTTCATCACCTGGCCCATGATCTCGACCGGGCGGCCGATCACCTCAAGGATGCGGTAGGCCGAGGCGACGGCGTCGAGCTCGCTGCGGCACTTGTCGAGCAGGAAGACGAACTCGTCGCCGCCCAGTCGGGCGACGAAGTCGTTCTGGCGCACGCTCGTGCGAAGCCGGTCGCCGATCACCCGCAGCAGCTCGTCGCCGTTGGCGTGGCCCAGGTAGTCGTTCATGATCTTGAACCGGTCGAGGTCGATGATCATGACCGCCGTCGAGCGCCCCGTGGACAGGCGTCGCTCGAGCTCGGCGACGAGGGCCGGCCGGTTGGGCAGGCCCGTGAGGTAGTCGTGGTTCGCGCTGTAGAGGGTGCGGGCCTCGGCGTCGAGCCGGGCCTGGAGCTGGGCCAGCATCGAGGCGACGGCCTGGAGGGCGTTGATCTCCTCGGGCACCCACCGGTGCAGGCCGAAGTGCAAGAAGCCGAGGATGCCCCAGGTGGTGTCGCCGATCAGCAGCGGCACCGCGCCCCCACCCACCTCGGACACGCCCGAGCCCTTCTCCACGCGCTCGAGGTACTCCTCGGGCGTCTCGGACTGCTCGGGCATGTAGGGCGTCTTCAGGTCCTTCATCGCGGCGAACACCGGGTCGACGTCGAAGGGAACCTCGCCGAGGGGGTCCGGGTCGGGCACGTTCTCGCGCCGCGGCCACTCCGAGACCAGGATCGAGAGGCCGCGCTCGTGATCGTTGCGGCGCAAGAAGGCGGCGTCGCTCTCGAGGTACTCGCCGAGGAGGCGCACCGTGGTGTCGAGGGTCTGCTGGAGGTTGGCGGCGTTGCCGGCCATGAGGATCTCGGCCACCTGGCGCACGAGCGTGTCGAGGCTCCGCTGGCGCAGCAGACTGCTCTCGCGCCCGGCGAGGACCGCCACCCGGCTCAGCATCCGCGCGAAGGCCCGACTGAGCGAGCTCTCGCGCCGAGACCAGCTGCGACCGTGGCGCGCGATCACGAGGGCCCCCACGACCCGCTCGTCGACCAGGATCGGGTCGACCAGGACGCCCCACTCGACCCTCGAGACGGCGAGGGAGAACGAGCCGACCCCGCTGGGGTCGCCCTCGAGCTCGGTGCGGACCCGCTCGACGATCCGGGCGAAGGCGTCGCCCGCGGTCTTGCCGACGAGCGGCTCCATCGTGATGCCGGGCACCGCCGCACCCTCGCAGGTCACGACGGCCACGATCTCGGTGCCCGAGATCACGCGCAGGAGCGTCTCGACCACGAGACGCGTCTCGGCCGCGGTGGCCTCAGCGCTAGTCGAGATGTCGGTCGTCATACCCGTGCCCCACGTTCGGATCGGTCAGCGGATGTCGGGTGAGTCTCAGCACACGAAGTCCGCTCCCCACAGTAATTGGGCCCCACCCGTCCCCACAAGGGGCGAGCGGGCCCGGACCGGGCGACGGGCCCGAATTGTGGCCGAGGGACCCGTCCGTTGTGATTGTGTTGTGATTTGGCCCGACCCGGTCCGGGCGGCTAGTTCTTCCAGGTCGCCGAGTACGCGTCGAACGGGGGGGCGTCGAAGGCCCGCGTCGAGGGGCTGCTCGCCGGGGTCTCCCCGCGGCTGAGGACCTCGGCGAGGGGGATCCGCACGCTGCGCACGCTGGGGCGCGGGGCGTGCGAGACCCGCACCACCATGGCCAGGGTCTCGGTCTCCTCGAGCTCCCAGAACCGGCGGAACTGCCAGTGCAGGTTGGCCATCTCCTCGACGTGGCGCTCCCCCGCCAGGTCGAGCAGCTCCTCCTCGTCCTGGGCGAAGAGGAAGACGGGCGACACCGGCTGGACGGCCAGGCCGGCCACGTCGGTCTCGAGCCAGAACCGCTCGAGGGCCCCGCCCCCACGCACGAACCACGCGGGGTCGGGTCGGGGCACCGTGATCGCGGCCACCGCCGAGCTCGAGGCGATGATCGCCGCGGTCCGCAGGCCGAGGTTGCGCCCCCCGCGCCAGCGGGCCACGTGGTCGAGCACCTCGGGCCGGCTCAGCACCTCGAGCAGGGCGGTCGACATCGCGTCCATCTCGAGGGTCCGCACGTCGAGGCCCTCTTCGAGCGAGTCGAGGCCGGGCCAGCGCAGCTCGCCCACCATCTCGCCGTGGAGCTCGGGCAGCAAGAAGCGCAGCCGGTCCGACTCGGCGAGGATCCGGCCGACCTCGGTGAGCGGGTCGCGCTCGGTCACGATCCGCAGGCGGGCCCCCTCGCGCTCGACCCCCCGGGCGAGGTCGGCCAGCGTTTCGGGCTCGATCGCCTGGGGCGAGCCCGGACGGCGGTTCGCCGTGCGGGTGGCGACCGCGCCGAGTAGCGGCGCGAGCTGGTGGTCGCGCTCGCGGCCCAGCTCCAGGGTGGCCACGTGGTTGGACCTCGCCCCCGAGGGGAAGAGTCGCACGGCGCCGAGCCGGCCGACCGAGGCCGCGGCGATCCGGGCGTTCATGAGCGCCGCACCGAGAGCCAGGTAGCCCGCGCGGTGCTCGACGTCCATGCGCGTCGTGCGCTCCGGGGTGAGATAGAAGCGCACCTCGTCCTCGTCGGCCTCGAAGCGCCACGGCTGGATGTTGCCGCCCGAGGGCGCGCGCCGCGCGGCATCGACGATGAGCGTGACCGGGTCGTCGCTCTCGAGCGGGGGCTCCTCGGGCGGGGGCGTCTCGAGGTCGGGCGCCTCGGCGAGCTCGACCGGGGCCAGGTCGTCGAGGATCTCCTCGATGTCGACGCGCACGCGGCCCGAGGGCAGGTCGCCCTTCAGCCCGAGTCGACGCACCGCCGCGGCGACCGACACCGCGCCGAGGGTGACCTCGCTCGCGAGCTGGGGCCAGCCGGTCACCGTCTGGCCGAGCTCGACGAAGGAGGCGGCGCTGCGGCTCGAGACCTCGCGGGCACCGAGCATCCGCAGCACGATGGCCGACTTCTCGGGCAGCGCGAGGTCCGCGAGCGTCGCGTAGTCCATGTCGCCGATCAGCCCGTGGAAGAGCGGGCGGTCCGGCTCGAGGTCGAAGCGCTCCACGTCGAGCACGCCGCGGTCGCTCGTCTCCATCACCACCGGGATGCCCCGCTCACGGGCGAGCTCGCGCACCAGGAACTTGACGTCGAGCGAGTCGCACTCCTCGACGACCAGGTCGAGGTCGTCGAGGAACGCGGGCAGGTTCTCGCGGGTGATGCCCTCGGTCTCGACCCGTACGCTGAGGTAGGGGTCGACCTCGGCGATGCGTCGCGCGGCGACCACGGCCTTGTTGACGCCCAGGTCGATGACGCTCACCGGGATCCGGTTGAGGTTGGAGAGCTCGATGGTGTCAAAGTCGGCCAGGCGCAGCTCGCCCACGACGCCCTCCATGGCCAGCCCGTGGGCGATCGAGTGACCGGCGCTCACCCCGATCACCCCGACGCGGAGCCGGCGCAGACGCCCCTGCTCCTCGGCGGTGATCTTGTTGTGGTTGCGGTCCAGGCGCAAGGTGTTGAAGGCGCGCGGCGCGAGCAGGCGCACGACGGCGCGGCGCCACGGGTAGTAGACCCACCGGCCGCCCTCATCGAGGATCGAGCCCGGCGGGCGCGGCGCGAGGTCGCCCAGCTGGTCGCGCTGCTCGGCGTAGCGGTCGATGATCTGCAGCGACGGGTCGGCCCGCAAGATGCGCAGGACCTCGCGCTCGGTCCGGCTCGCCCCGTCCATCACGAGGGGCCGCCACGAGTGGGTGCGGGTGTGGGCCGGGTCGATCGGCGAGAGGGCGCCGGCGCCGGCGCCGCGGGCGAGCTCCTCGGCCTCGCGGCGAAGGGCCAGCTGGTGCTCGGGCGTCGAGAGCTCGGGCGTGCGGGCCCGGCGCCAGCACACCGCGATCGTGCGGTAGCGCTCGTCGGGGTAGGGCACCGCCTCGGCGCCGATCTGGCGGGCCCCCGTGGGCACCCCGATCGCCAGGAGCTCCTGGCGGATGGCCGCGACGGCGAACTCGGCCCCGAGCCAGGTCATCGCGTGGGTGACCGAGCGCGAGATCGTCTGGACGAGCCGGGTGCCCACCACCTGCTCGCCCTTGGACCAGGCGCCCTTGACCTCGATCGCGCCCAGGCGCACCTCGGCGTCGATCAGCGAGCCGATCTCCTCGATCTCGCTCGACCCGCCCATCTCGTCGACGATCGCCGCCTGGTGGCGGCTCTCGAGGGGCCCGTGGAACCTCACCCCGGCGACGGCCTCGCCCTCGGCGTTGAAGCCGAGGAAGAAGAGGGGCACCCCGACGCCGTCCTCGAGGTCGCGGCGGCTGAGCGACTCCTCGACCCCGTAGCCCTTGTAGGCGCCCTCGGCCTCGTTCAGGTAGATCCGCCACAGGTCGGGGCGCTCGAAGGGATGGTGTCCCTCGAAGCGGATGCCCGACGCCTGGTCGACAAAGCTCGCGCCGTACTGGTAGCGCCGGCCTAGCGTGCTCGCCACGGGACTCCTTCCCGGCCGCGCGGAGGTGGGGAACGTCGAGCGGCCGACGCAATCGACAGTAGTGAAGCGGTTGGGCGTTTCGGGGTATTTCACCCGGGTCGCCGGGCGGACGACGGCCCGGCGCACTCGGGACGCGAGGCCCCTCGCGCGACGTTCCGCGATGTTCGTAACGTCTCTCCGAGCCCGGGGCGTGGCTACGCTTCGCCCATGCGCGCCACCTTCAGCCTCGTGGCCATCGACTGCCCCGACCCGGTGGCCCTCGCCCACTTCTACGGTGCGCTCACGGGCCTGGCGGTCGCGCCCCTCGGGGGCCCGCCCGAGTCGGTCGAGTGGGTCGAGCTCGACAACCACGGCGCCCCCACCCTCGCGTTCCAGCGCGTCGGGGCCCTCCCAGCGCCCACGTGGCCCGAGGGTCCCCAACCCCAGCGACTCCACCTCGACTTCTCGGTCGACGACCTCGACGCGGGCGAGGCCGCCGCGCTCGCGCTCGGCGCGACGAGGGCCGACCACCAGCCGGGCACGACCTTCCGGGTCTTCTTCGACCCCATCGGCCACCCGTTCTGCCTGGTGCTCACCGGCGCCACCGGCGACTGAGCCCCGGGGGGTCGTCGGGCCAGGCGATAGACTGGCCCCTCGCGCCACGGGCTCGCCCGCGGCGCGCGTGGACCTGTGGTGCAGCTCGGAGTGCACGCCGCCCTGTCAAGGCGGAGGTCGCGGGTTCAAATCCCGTCAGGTCCGCTCGGCACCCTCGGGTGACGAGGTCGAGTAGCTCAGTTGGTAGAGCGCACGCCTGAAAAGCGTGAGGTCACCGGATCGACGCCGGTCTCGACCACGACGGTGCCACAATGGCCCGTGCCCTCGGACCTGCCCGACGTGACCCCGGCCGTCGTTTCCTCTCTCGCCCCCTGGCCGCGGGAGGCCTGGCCCCGGGCGCAGGCGCCCGCGGGGCTGGGGGCCCTGCTCGACGAGGCCTTCGAGGACCCCCGCTACGGCGAGACCAACGCGGTGGTGGTCGTGCGCGGGGGGGCCGTCGTCGCCGAGCGCTACGGGGGGCTGCGGCCCCACTTCGATCGGCCGGCCGAGGAGGTCGGCCCGACGACCGAGCTCCTCAGCTGGTCGATGGCCAAGTCGGTCCTGCACGCCCTCGTGGGGATCCTCGTCGACGAGGGCCGCCTCGACCCCGCGGCGCGCGCCCCGGTGCCCGAGTGGGCCGACCCCGCGGACCCGCGCCACGCGATCACCCTCGCGGACCTGCTCGCGATGCGCAGCGGCCTCGCCTTCAGCGAGGTCTACGAGCTCGACGGCGCGAGCGACGTGGTCGAGATGCTCTTCGGCGAGGCCAAGGCCGACACCGCGGGCTTCGCGGCCGCCAAGGCGCTCGTCGAGGCGCCGGGCGCGGCCTTCCGCTACTCCTCGGGCACCACCAACATCGTGAGCCGGATCGTCGCCGACCAGGTCGGCCGCGGCGAGGCCTACCAACGCTTCATCGACGAGCGCCTCCTCAGCCCCCTGAGGATGGCGGCGCGGGCTGAGTTCGACGGGCGTGGGGTCTTTGTCGCCTCGAGCTTTCTGCACGCGACGGCGCTCGACTTCGCGCGCTTCGGCCTGCTCTACCTGCGCGGCGGCGTGGTCGACGGCCGGCGCGTCCTCAGCGAGGAGTGGGTGGCCACCGCCCAGCGCCCGACCGGGCGCGACGAGGAGTCCGGCGAGTACTACGCCTGGCACTGGTGGGTGACCGGCGACGCCCACGGCTCGTACTTCGCGAGCGGCTACGAGGGCCAGATGATCGTCGTCGCCCCGGCGCTCGACGCGCTGGTGCTGCGCTTCGGCCACACCCCCGAGGAGGCCTACCCGGCGCTCGCCGCGTGGCGGGCCCGGGTGCTCGACGTCCTGGCCGGCTAGGCGCCCTCGTAGTCGAAGCCGAGGTCCGGGGCGCCAAAGAGCGCGCGGAACTCGATCCCCTCGGCCGCGCACATCGCCGCGGCCGTGCCGCCGCGGTCGACGAGGGCGATGACCATCACGACCTCGGCGCCGGCGTCGCGCACGACGCGGGCCGCCTCGAGCAGGCTCGTGCCCCGCGAGACGGTGTCCTCGGTCACGACCACGAGGTCGCCGGGCGCGAGGCAGCCGGCGATCCTGCCGCCCGCGCCGTGGTCCTTCACCTCCTTGCGCACGCTGAAGGCCCGCAGCTCGCGCCCCGTCGTCGCGGCCACGCCCGCGGTGATGAAGCTGAGCCCGTCGGCGCCCATCGTGAGTCCGCCGATCGCCGTCGCCTCGGCGGGCATCGTGCCGAGCACCAAGAGGGCCACGTCCATCATCGACTCGCCCGCGCAGATCGTCTGCTTGGAGTCGATGAACCAGCTCGAGCGCCGACCCGACTTCAAGACGAAGTCACCCCGGCGCACCGAGTGCGCGAGGAGGTGCTCGAGCACGCGCTCGCGGGCGTCGCTCATCGCAGGGTCACCCCCCGCTCGCCGGCCACGACCTCGCCGACGACCGACGCGGGGTAGCCCGCGGCGCCGAGGCGGGCGACGGCCGCCGGGGCGTGGGCCGGCTCGAGCGCGAGGACCATCCCGAGCCCGCAGTTGAAGACCCGCACCATCTCGTCGGGACCCACCGGGCCGCGCCGCTGGATCTCGAAGAAGACCTCCGGGGTCGGGAAGGCCGCCAGGTCGATCAGCGCGCGCCGGCCTTCGGGGAGGAGGCGCGCGACGTTGCCGACGATGCCCCCGCCGGTGACGTGGGCGGCGGCGTGCAGCGCCGGGCCGAGGCTCTCGCGCAGCGCGAGCACCCCGGGGGCGTAGATCACCGAGGGTGAGAGCAGCACCTCGGCGAGGGTCTCGGCACACCCCGCGTAGGCCGGGCGCTCGAGCGCGCCCGGGTCGGCGAGCAGGACCTCGCGCACGAGGGTGAAGCCGTTGGAGCGCAGGTTGGGCGAGTGGAGACCGACGAGGGCGTCGCCCTCGGCGACGCGGTCGCTCCCTAGACGCCCGTCGCGCTCGACCGCGCCGACGGCGAAGCCCGCGAGGTCGATCTCGTCGGGCTTCATGACCCCGCCGTGCTCGGCCGTCTCGCCGCCGAGCAGCGCCGCGCCGGCGCGCCGGCAGCCCTCGGCGACGCCGGCGACGACCTCGGCGACCCGGGCCGGGTCGAGCGCGCCGACGGCCACGTAGTCGAGCACGAAGAGCGGCTCGGCGCCGGTGCACACGAGGTCGTCCACGAGCATGGCGACGAGGTCGATCCCCACCGTGTCGAAGCGCCCGGCGAGCCGGGCCACCTCGAGCTTGGTGCCGACCCCGTCGGCCGAGGCGACGAGCACCGGGTCGCGGTAGCGCGCGGGCAGGGCGAAGAGCCCGGCGAAGCCCCCGAGCCCCTCGAGGACCTCGGGACGGCTGGCGGCGGCGGCCGAGGGCGCGAAGCGCGCGACGGCCGCCTCGCCGGCCGCGATCGAGACGCCCGCCTCGGCGTAGGTCCGCCGTCCCTCGACCTCGAGGAGCCGGCTCACGCCCGCCCCACGCCCAGGGTCACCGGGATCGGCGCGGGGTAGCGACCGGTCAGACACGCGTCACAGCACTCCTCGGCCACCCCGATGGCGGCGCGCAGGTTCGAAAGGGTGATGAACTCGAGGCTGTCCGAGCCGAGGTAGTCGTTCATCTCGGGGACCGTGTGGTGGCTCGCGAGCAGCTCCTCGCGCGTCGGGGTGTCGATGCCGTAGTAGCAGGGCCATAAGAAGGGCGGCGAGCTGATCCGCAGGTGGACCTCGCGCGCGCCGGCCTCGCGCAGCATGCGCACGAGGGCGCGGGTCGTCGTGCCGCGCACGATCGAGTCGTCCACGACCACGAGACGCTGGCCGCGGATCGTCTCGCGCAGCGGGTTGAGCTTGCGTCGCACGCCCTCGGCGCGGGCGTCCTGGCCCGGGGCGATGAAGGTGCGTCCGATGTAGCGGTTCTTCACCAGCCCGTGGGCGAAGGGCGTCCCCGAGGCCGCGGCGTAGCCCTCGGCCGCCGGCACGCCCGAGTCGGGCACGCCCATCACGAGGTCGGCCTCGACCGGGGCCTGGTGGGCCAGGCGCTCGCCCATGCGCCGGCGGGCCGTGTGGACCTCGTGGCCGAGGAGGTAGGCGTCGGGCCGGGCGAAGTAGACGAACTCAAAGACGCAGAGCCGCTCGGGCCCGGCGGCGGGCTCGAGGAGCTGGCGGGCCTCGACGCCGGTCTCGTCGAGGGTGACCATCTCGCCCGGGCGCACCTCGCGCACGAGGGTCGCCCCCACGGTGTCGAGGGCCGGCGTCTCGGAGGCGACGACCCACCCCTCGGGCGCCTCGGCCGGGCCGAGCCGGCCCAGGCAGAGCGGCCGGAAGCCGTAGGGGTCGCGCACCGCGTGCACCCGTCCGGCCTCCAGCACCACCAGCGAGAAGGCGCCCTCGGCCTTGGCGAGCACCACCCCGAGCGCCTCGTCGAGGGGCACGCCGGCGTCGACCTCGCGCGCGAGGAGTTCGGCCACGAGGTCCGAGTCCGAGAGCATCGAGGCGACGAGCACCCCGGCCCCCTCGGCGAGCGCGGCCGTGTTGGTCAGGTTGCCGTTGTGCGCCAGGGCGAAGCCCGACGGGCCGGCCGAGCGGTAGACCGGCTGGGCGGCCGTCCAGTTGGCCGAGCCCGACGTGGAGTAGCGCGTGTGGCCGATGACGATCGACCCGGGCAGCGCGCGCAGCGTCGACTCGGTGAAGACGTGGCTGACCAGACCGTTGTCCTTCACGACGGTGATCTGGTGGTCGCTGAAGCAGGCCATCCCGGCCGACTCCTGGCCGCGGTGCTGCAGGGCGTAGAGGGCGTCGTAGCACAGGGGGGCGGCCGCCCGGCCCGGGGCCACGATGGCGACGACGCCGCAGGCTTCCTTCATGCGCCCCCCAGCCTACGGGCTCGTCGACCCGTGAATCCCCAGTCAACCACAGGGCTCTTCGCGGGGCTGGCTAACGTACGGCAATGCTGGACCTGCACACCCACTCGACCTTCTCGGACGGCTCCGACACGCCCGACGAGCTGGCCGTCCGGGCGGCGCAGATCGGGCTCAGCGCGATCGCCCTCACCGACCACGACACCACGGCCAGCCACGAGGCGATGCGTGAGGCCTGCGCGCGCGTGGGCGTCGAGCACGTGGGCGGCCTCGAGGTGTCCCTGCGCGACAACGAGTTCCCCAAGGATCGCGGCGGCCACGTCGGCGCGCGCAACGTCCACCTCCTCGCCTACTTCCCGCCCCTCGAGCCCGACCACCCCCTCCAGCGCGAGCTCGCGGCCCTGCGCGAGGACCGCGAGACCCGC
>NCBE01000105.1 GCA_002255565.1 Actinobacteria bacterium 21-73-9 | reverse complement strand
GTTTGTGGCACGAAGTCAAGGCGGGGCTTGCGCCCGGCCCGCGCTCGTGGTTCTCGGGGACTAGGGCGCGAGCCGACGGGCTAGCGCACCGTGCGCGAGGCGCTTGTGGTGGGCGAGGGTCGCCCGATCCAGGTGGGCCCCGCGCGCCGCCGCCACGACCGCGCGCTCGAGCACGTGGCCCTCGTCGGACAGCTCCTCGACGATGCCGGCGGCCAGCGCCTCGGGTCCCCCGTAACGACGGGCCGTCGTCATCGCCTCAATCGCGCTCGCGCGCGGCAGGCGGTTCTCGAGGATCGCCCACAGCCCCTCGGTGAGGGCGAGGCCGATCTCGGCCTCGTTCATGCACCAGTAGCCCCGGTCGGCGCGCATGACCCGACGGTCGAAGGCGCAGCCGAGCAGCGCCCCGCCGGCGAAGCAGTGGCCGTTGATCGCGGCCACCGTGTAGACGGGCGCGACGACCAGCTGGGCCACCAGGCGCTCGAGGCGCTCGACGAGCCCGTAGACGCCCCCGAGGTCGCCACCGAGCGAGGCCAGGTCGAGGCCGTTGGAGAAGAACTTGCCCACCCCGGTGAGCACGATCGCGAGCGGGCCGTCGCGCTCGGCGAGTTCGGCGACGTGTCCGGCCAGCTCGTCCATGGAGGCCGGATTCAGCCGGTTCTCGCCGTCGTCCCACGTGAGGACCGCGACCGGTCCGTCGAAGCTCAGTGTCACACCCATGGCTCGAGCGTAGACAGGGGTTACAGTGAGCGCATGAGCGACGCCACCGTCCCCGAACCCGACGTCTCCGCCGACCACCCGGTCTCCGAGCACTGGGTGTGGACCGGGCCCCACCGGCCGCCGACGCCGCGCGCCCTGGTCGAGCACATGACGGCCAACTGGGCCCCCGAGGCCCCGAGCCCCGAGGTCCACCCGGCCGCCCCCTTCACCCGGACCCGACGCGAGCGCCTGGCCGCCCACTTCGCGGGCCGCCCGCTCGTCGTGCCCACGGGCAACCCCAAGGTCCGGGCCAACGACACCGACTACCGGTTCCGGGCCGGGACCGACTTCTTCTACCTCACCGCGAGCCACGACCCCGACCTCGTGCTCGTGGTGAGCGGCGCCGGCTCGACGCTCTACGTCCCGCGCCGGCGTGACACCCAGACCCACGAGTTCTTCACCGACGCGCGCTACGGCGAGCTCTGGGTGGGGCCGCGCCGCGGCGTCGAGGAGTCGGCGCGCTTCTACGGGATCGACTGCCGCCCGCTCGAGGAGCTCGAGAAGGACCTCGCCCAGCTCCACCCCGCGCCGATCACCCTGCGCGGGGTGGACGCCGCGGTCGACGCGCTCGTCGCCCCGAGCGAGGACGACGCCGCGCTCGCGCGCGTGCTCAGCGAGATGCGCCTCGTGAAGGACGAGTTCGAGGTCGCCCAGCTCCAGCTCGCCATCGACCACACGGTGGCGGGCTTCGCCGACGTCGTGCGGGCCCTGCCCAGCGCGCTCGCGCACGGCGAGCGCGTGATCGAGGGCGTCTTCAACCTCCGGGCCCGGGTCGAGGGCAACGACGTCGGCTACGACACCATCGCCGCCGCCGGCCACCACGCCACGATCCTGCACTGGACCCGAAACACCGGGGAGGTCCACGCGGGCGACCTCCTCCTGCTCGACGCCGGGGTCGAGGGCCCCGAGCTCTACACCGCCGACGTCACGCGCACCCTGCCGGTCTCGGGCACCTACAGCCCCGCCCAGCGGCGCGTCTACGAGCTGGTGCTGGCCGCCCAGGAGGCCGGCATCGCGGCGGCCCGCCCGGGCGCCGCCTTCCTCGACCCCCACGACGCGGCGACCCGCGTGCTCGTCGAGGGGCTCTGCGAGATGGGGATCCTCGAGGGCCCGCCCGACTCGGCGCTGCGCAAGGACCGCCAGCTCTACCGGCGCTACACCCTCCACGGGGTGAGCCACATGCTCGGGCTCGACGTGCACGACTGCGCCCACGCCCGCGACGAGATGTACCGCACGGGCGAGCTCGACGAGGGCTACGTCCTCACCGTCGAGCCCGGCCTCTACTTCCAGGCGAACGACCTGACGGTGCCCGAGGAGTACCGCGGCATCGGGGTGCGCATCGAAGACGACGTCCTCGTCACCCGTGACGGCGCGCGCAACCTCTCGGGCGCGCTGCCCCGACGCGCCGACGACGTCGAGGCCTGGATGGCCCGCGAGTGGGCGGCCGGCTCGCCGGCGCTCGGCCTCTAGCCCACCCGGATCGGCAGCCGGCGCGGGCCGCGGATCTGCCCCTGGGACCAGGTGACCTGGTCCGGGTCGGCCAGGGAGAAGCGCGGGTAGCGGGCGATGAACTCCTCGAGCGCGACGCGCAGCTCGAGGCGCGCCAGGTTCGACCCGGCGCACCGGTGGATGCCGAGGCCGAAGGCCACGTGGCGGTTCTCGGCCCGGTCGATGATGAACCGGTCGGCGTCGGCAAAGGCCGTGGGGTCGCGGTTGGCCGCCGGGAAGCCGAGCAGGATCCAGTCGTACTCCCTCATCGTCACGCCCAGGTACTCCATGTCGTGCTTGACCAGGCGGGCCATCGTCACCGGGGCGTAGAAGCGCAAGAACTCCTCGATCGCCACCGGCATCAGGTCGGGCTCGTCGACGAGCCGCTGAAGGTCCGACGGGTTCTGGGCGAGGTGCCAGAGCGAGGAGCCGATCGCCGACCAGGTCGTGTCGATGCCCGCCACCAGGATCAGGATCATCGTGCCGAAGACGTGCTCGACGGCCAGCTTCTGGCCGTCGATCTCGGCGTTCAGCAAGAACGTCGTCAGGTCGTCGCGGGGGTTCGCCTGGTGGTCCTCGATCTGGCGGGTGAAGTATTCCTCGATCGGCTCGAAGGCCGCGATGCGCTCGTCCATCGGCAGGTCGACCGACTCGGTGACGGTGTGGACGATGTCGATGAAGACCTCGGTGTCCGCCTCGGGGAAGCCCAGCATCTGGCGGATGACCGAGGGCGGGATGAGCCGCGCGTAGTCCCAGCTGGCCTCGACGACGTCGCGTCCGGCGAGGCGGTCGAGGAGGGTCCCGCACAGCGCGCGCACCTGGGGCTCGAGCGGGTTGATCGCGCCGGGCGAGAAGGCCGGCAGGATCAGCTTGCGCGCGATCTGGTGGAAGGGCGGGTCCGAGGTGATCGGCGGCGCGACCCCGATCGGGCTGGGCAGGGCCATCTCGTCGGGCCGCCCGTCGTTCATGATCACCGTGCGGCTGGTGAAGTTCTCGGTGTCCTTCGCGATCTGGGTGACCCCGGCGTGGGTCGCGGGGAACCACGCCCCGCCGTAGCGCTCGGTGTGGGCGACCGGGCAGCGCTGACGCAGGTCCTCCCAGATCGGGTAGGGGTCGGCCACCCAGGTGGGGTCGGTGTGGTCGAAGTCGGTCGCGAAGTCCGAGACGGGGGTCTTCAGCTCGAGCTCGCCCTCGCCGAGCTCGCCCGTGACGAGCACCACGCCGTTGCCCAGCTCGTCGAATCCGAAGACGTCCGGCGCTATCGAGAAGCACCGGCCCTGGCCCTGGCAGAGATCCGCGTCGATGACGACCCTCATGACACCCCCCGAGCTGCTATCGCGCGCACATTACTACCCGGTAGTCGCCTCGCCGGTGTCGGGCTCGTCGGCGGCGTCGGCCTCGTCGATCTCCTCGCGCGAGATCCCGAGGAAGTACAGCACGGCGTCGAGGTAGGGCACCGAGAGGGCCGCGTCGGCGTGGGCCGCCACGACGGGCTTCGCGTTGAAGGCGATCCCGAGACCGGCCGCCGAGAGCATGTCGATGTCGTTGGCCCCGTCGCCGACCGCCACCGTCTGGGCGAGCGGGACGCCCACCTCCTCGGCGAAGCGGCGCAGCGCGGCCGCCTTGCCGGGCCGGTCCACGACCGGGCCCCGGAGCCGTCCGGTGAGCCGGCCGTCCTCGATCTCGAGCCGGTTGGCCGCGAGGTGCGCCACCCCGAGGTCGGCGAGGAGGGGCTCGAGGACCTCGACGAAGCCCCCCGAGACGACGGCCGGCACGTAGCCCAGGCGCGCCAGGGTGCGCACCAGCGTGCGGGCCCCCGGGCTGAGGCGCAGCCGGGCACGCACCTCGTCGAGCACCCGCGCCTCGGCCCCCGCGAGCAGGGCGACCCGCCGGCGCAGGGCCTCGGCGAAGTCGATCTCGCCGGCCATCGCCGCGGCCGTGATCGCGGCCACCTCGTCGGCCCGGCCGCAGGCCTCGCCCAGCAGGTCGATCACCTCGTCCTGGAGGAGCGTCGAGTCGGCGTCCATCACCACGAGGTGCTTGGCGCGCCGGTGGAGTCCGGCCCGCTGGGTCGCCACGTCGAGGCCGACGGCGCCGGCGGACTCGGCCATCGTGGCGCGCAGGCGCACGAGGTCGGGGCCGACGACGACGAGCTCGTAGCACTCCACCGGGTAGCGCGCGAGGTGGACGATGCGCTCGCACGTCGCCCCACAGCTCGCGATCCCCGCGAAGACCCGGTGGAGCTGGTCGGCCCGGATCGCCGGGGCGAGCAGGGTGACGAGGAGTCGCCGTCCCATCACCTCGTCACTCGGGTCGACGGCCTCGACGCGCGCCTCGATGCCCCGGCCGGCCACCTCGCGGGTGGCCAGCGCGCCGGCGATCGCCTCGGGCCCGAGCCCCTCGCCGGCCACCTCCGCGCACAGCACCAGGGTCCCGCGCAGGGTGATCTGGGCCACGTCCATCAAGACGACGTCGTCGCCCTCGAGCGCGCCCAGCGCGGCGAAGAGTTCCGCGCCGACCCCCACCCGGTCCGGACCGCTCACGGTCACCAAGAACGTGGGGCGCGGCATCCCCGCAGGCTAGAGGACGGGCTCGGTCCCCCCGCTCGCCCGCAGCGCGCGCACGCGTTCGACCTCGGGGTCGGCGCGCGCGTCGAAGCGCCACAGCGCGGGCAGGGCGCCGGCGACCGCGACGACCGAGCCGGTGCACGCCACCCCGCCCAGGGCGAGCGAGGCGCGCAGCCCGACCCACGCGGCCATGGCACCCGCGCGGAACTGGCCGGCCGTGGGCCCGAGGGAGTACGAGATCATCTCGAGGCCCGCCATGCGCCCGCGCACCTCGGGGGCGATCGACTCGTTCCACAACGTCTGGCGGAAGATGCCCGAGACCGCGTCGCCGGCCCCGCCCACGACGAGCCCGGCCAGGGCGAGCGGGAGCGAGCGGGCGACCCCGAAGAGGGCCACGCCGAGCCCCCAGAGCGCGGCGCTCGCCACGACGGCGCGCCCGTAGTGGTGGACCCGCCGGGTCCAGCGCGAGGTGACCGTGGCGAGCAGGGCCCCCAGGGGCAACCCGACGTAGAGCAGGGCCAGGGCGTAGCGGTCGGGGAAGCGGGCCGCGACGAAGGGCACCATCGTGACCGGGTAGGCGAGCACCATCGCCAGCAGGTCCACGACGTAGGTGCCCGTCACGTCGGGCCGGCGCCGGGCGTAGCGCGCCGCCTCGCGCAGCGCCGCGAGGTCGCCGTCGCCGCCACCCGTCCCGCGGCGCACCGCGGGAGCGAGGCGCACCGAGGCGAGCAGGACGAAGGTGGCCCCGACCGTGACGAGGGTGGCTCCGTACACCACTCGTGGTCCCCACACCACAGCCGCGAGGCCGCCGAGGGCCGGGCCGAGGATCGAAGCGACGGTGCCCGCCAGGGTCGAGAGCGTGGCCGCCGAGCGCTGCAGGTCGTGGGCGACGAGGACCTGGTCGAGGGCGGCGAGGCTCGGGGCCTGGAGGCTCTGGGCCGCGGCCACGAGCCCGGCGAAGACGTAGAGGACGACGACGGTGGGCCGTGCGGCGAGGGCGTTTCCAAAGAGCGCCACGGTGGCGAGCGCCACCACGACCTCGGTCGCCACGACGAGTCGCCGGCGGTCGACCCGGTCGGCCAGCGCCCCGCCCCACAGCCCGAAGGCGACCAGGGGCACGAGCTCCACGAGGCCGAGCGCGCCCACGGCGACCGTCGAGTGGGTGAGGTCGCGCAGCTGGAAGGGGGCGGTGACGAAGGTGGCCTGGTCCCCGAGCATCGAGACGAAGCCCGCGAGGTAGAGCCGGCGGAACGCCCCCGACGCGCGCAGCGGCGCGAGATCGACCCCGAGCCTCACGCGCGCTCCGGTACCCAGCCCTCGCCCTCCACGTAGCGCCGCAGCACCCGCGCCGGCACGCCCCCGAGCACCACCCGGTCCGGGAACGTCCCGCGCACCACGGCCCCGGCGGCCACGACCGTGTTGCGCCCGAGGGTGGTGCCCGGCAGGATCACCGCGTGGGCGCCGATCCAGCTGCCCGAGCCGATCGTGACGGCCGCCTCCTTCGGGCGCTGCCAGCCGATGGGGGCGTCGGGGTCGTCGTAGGCGTGGTTCTGATCGGTGACGTAGACGTAGGGGCCGGTCTGGATGTCGTCACCGATCTCGATCGACCAGTGGCCCACGATGTGCGAGCCCCGTCCGATCACGCAGTGGCGCCCGATGCGCACCGTGGGCCGCCTCAGCATCTCCTGACCCGGGCCGATGCCCGCGGCGAGGGTCACGTAGGGGCCGACGAGGGTGTCCTCGCCGATCGAGAGGTAGCGCTCGTTGTAGATGACGCCCTGGGGCGCGAGGAGCGCCGCGCCGCGCCCGAAAGAGCAGAAGGCCGACGCGTACGCGTCGTCGGGGCCGACCGTGGCGACCTCGTCGAGGTAGCGGCGGGTCCGCCGTAGCGCCGCGCCGAGTCGCCGACGGAGGACGAGGCGCGCGCGCACGGCGAAACGCTAGCCCCCACCCCACGTCCCGCGGGCTAGCGTCGACCCGTGGCGCACGACGTGGTCGTGATCGGGGCGGGCTTCGGGGGGCTGGCCGCCGCGGTCGCACTGCGCCGGGCCGGCGTCTCCGACCTCGTCGTGCTCGAGCGCGCCGACGAGATCGGCGGCACGTGGCGCGACAACACGTACCCGGGCTGTCGGTGCGACGTGGGTTCGAACCTCTACTCGCTCTCCTTCGCCCCCAACCCGGACTGGACGAACACCTACAGCTACCAGCCCGAGATCCAGCGCTACCTGCTCGAGGTGACCGAGCGCTGGCGCCTGCGCCCCCTCCTACGCCTCGACCACGAGGTGACCCGGGTCGCCTTCGAGCGGACCTCGGGCCTCTGGCACGTCGAGGGCCCCTGGGGCGAGCGGCGCGCGCGCTGCGTCGTGCTCGCGACCGGCAGCCTGGCCGAGGCGCGGCTCCCCGCGATCCCCGGGATCGAGACCTTCACCGGGCCGAGCATGCACACCGCCCGGTGGGACGACGCCGTCGAGCTCGCCGGCAAGCGCGTGGCGATCGTCGGGACCGGGGCGAGCGCCGTCCAGGTCGTGCCCGAGGTCGCGGACGTCGCCGCCGAGCTCACGGTCTTCCAACGCACGCCGCCGTGGGTCCTGCCCCACGGCGGACGGGCGATCCCCGCGCGCACCCGCGCGCTCTATCGCCGGCTCCCGCCCCTGCAGCGCCTCGCCCGCCTGCGCCACTACCTCCAGCGCGAGCTGCTCGTCCTCGGCTTCGTGAAGGACCCCGCGCGCTTGACCCGCGGCGAGGCGATGGCCCGCGCCCACCTCGAGGCTCAGGTCCCCGACCCCGACCTGCGCGCTCGGCTCACCCCCGACTACCGGCTGGGCTGCAAGCGGGTGCTGCTCTCGAACGACTTCTACCCCGCCCTCGCCCGCTCGAACGTCGAACTCGTCTCGGAGCCGATCGAGCGCCTCGAGCCCACGGGCGTGCGCACCCGAGACGGGAGGCTCCGCGAGGTCGACGTCGTCGTGTGGGCCACGGGCTTCCGCGTCACCGACAACCCCGTCGTCGCCCGCGTCGCCGACGCCGACGGGCGCTCGCTCGCCGACGCGCTGGCCGGGCGCCTCGACCACTACCGCGGCACGACCTTCCCGGGCTTCCCCAACCTCTTCATGCTCGGTGGGCCCAACACCGGCCTCGGCCACTCCTCGGTCGTGTTCATGATGGAGAGCCAGCTGCACTACGTCACCGAGGCGGTCTCGCGCGCCCTCGCCGAGGACGCGCTGATCGAGCCGACGGCCGAGGCGGCACGAGCCTGGACGGGCCGGCTGCGCGAGCGGCTGCCCGCCACCGTCTGGGGGACGGGCTGCGCGAGCTGGTACCTCACCGAGGCGGGCGTCAACACGACGATCTGGCCCGACTTCACCTTCGCCTATCGGCGCGCGACGCGCCGCTTCGACGCCCGCGACCACCGGGTGGCCGCGGCGCCCGCGACCCGTTAGTCGAGGTTGATCGGCGCGTCGACGTCGAGCCCCTCGGTGGCGCCCACCACGTCGGGCATCTGGGCCTTGGCGAGGTGGGCGCGCACCCGCTCGTCGATCTCGGCCATGAGCTGGGGACTCTCGCGCAGGAAGGTCTTCACGTTCTCGCGCCCCTGACCGAGCTGCTCGCCCTCGTAGGTGAACCAGGCACCGGCCTTCTTCACGAAGCCGAGCTCCACCGCGACGTCGAGGACCGAGCCTTCGCGGCTGATCCCCTTGCCGTACATGATGTCGAACTCGGCCTGACGGAACGGCGCGGCGCACTTGTTCTTCACGACCTTCACCCGGGTTCGGTTGCCCACGACCTCGGTGCCGTCCTTGATCGACTCGATGCGGCGGATGTCCAGGCGCACCGAGGAGTAGAACTTGAGGGCGCGGCCCCCTGGGGTCACCTCGGGCGAGTTATGCACCACGACGCCGTCCACGAGGTAGTTGTGGGACTTCTCCACCTCGATGTCGAAGCGACGCATCGACCGGGTCGGCGGCTTGTCGTGGATGTCGGTGATCGGCGTCGCGACCAACTCGTAGCGCATCGGGCGTGTCACGGGATCCACGGCGAACCGGCCGCGGAACCGCGGGAGGAGCTTGTAGTCCATGCTCGGGTGGACGTACGGCGCGACGAGCGCTTGGAACTTCGCCGACTCGGCGGTCGGGAACTTGAGGACGGCCTTGCGCGCGGAACCTGAGGTGATGAGCTTCGCGCGCACACCCCAGGTGTCAGCGAGGTACGCCACGAGTCGCTCCCTCGTCGCCGGCTCCATCGCCTCGACGCAGATCTCGATTCGGCCCGTACCGCCCGCCGTCCTCGCCGGGGCGCCCTTGGAGCGGACGGTGAAGCACCCGTCGTCCATGTACCACAGCGCCAGCGAGAGCGGCGAGAGGCCCTTGAGGTAGTCGTCGTCAAGGACCTTCTTGCCCTCGACGTACACCGAGTGACGCGTCTCGGCGAGCTCGGCCAACGGCTGGAAGTCGTAGGTCACGACGCCGTCCTTGCGGACGTGCCGCGAGTAGGTGAGGTTCGACAGGAGGGACGCTTTCCAGTCCCACTGGAAGTCCGACAGGTAGTGCGGGAGCGCCTGGAGGACGCTCTCACCCACCCGGAGGTCCTTCGCCTCCTTCCAGCCCGACGGCGTGCGCACCAGGTGGTTGGGAGTCGCCGCGAACTGCGCCCGGCCGTTGGCCATGGGCTTGGCGACGGTCACCTGGATGAACCGGTCCGTCGTCCCGTTGTCGAACCAGTTGACGACCTTGCGGGGCACGACCCGTCCCAGCTCTGGGTCGTAGGAGAGCACCTCGACGGGGAGTCTCTGGTTCACGATCTTGCCGATCTTCTCGGTCGTCCCGTCAGCGAGGACGACCCGGGTCGAGTACTGGAAGCACCCGTAGATCACGCCTACCTTCTCGCGGAGCTGGTTGATGAAGACCGCGACGGTGTTCGACTTCGAGAGCGCGCCGGTGATCTTGCGCAGGGCCTGGCTCATGAGTCGGGCCTGAAGCCCCACGTGGGTGTCGCCCATGTCGCCCTCGATCTCGGCGCGCGGAGTGAGGGCGGCCACCGAGTCGATGATGATCACGTCGAGGGCGCCCGAGCGGATCAGCATGTCGGCGATCTCGAGCGCCTGCTCGCCGGTGTCGGGCTGGCTGATGAGGAGGTCGTCCACGTTCACCCCGATGGCCCGGGCGTACACCGGGTCCATCGCGTGCTCGGCGTCGATGTAGGCGCACACCCCGCCGTTGCGCTGGGCCTCGGCCACCACGTGCATCGCGAGGGTCGACTTGCCCGAGGACTCCGGGCCGTAGATCTCGACGACGCGGCCCCGCGGCAGACCGCCGATGCCGAGCGCCAGGTCGAGCGCGAGGGCGCCGGTGGGGATGGCCTCGATGGCGAAGTCGGGGGCCTCGCCCATGCGCATGATCGAGCCCTTGCCGAACTGCTTCTCGATCTGGCTGAGCGCGGCGTCCAGGGCCTTCGCGCGGTCGTCGGTCGCCATTCGTGTCTCCTTACTCTTGGTCGGCGGGAACGCTAGGTACCCGCTGTCACAACGTTCCTCCGCTCCCGGCAGCGTAGTACGAACAAGTGTTCGCCGAAAGGACCCTAGGCCCGCGCGGCGTAGACGGCGCGCTCGAGACTCTGGTGGAGGGGGTAGGTCCCCGACGGCAGGAGCTGGGTGTAGAGGGCGGCGCTGAGGCCCTCGAGGGGATCGACGAAGAACGTGGTCGAGGCCGCCCCACCCCACGAGAGCGTCCCGGCCGAGACCGGCGTGCGCGCGGCCGCCGGATCGAGGACGACCGACATCCCGAGCCCGAAGCCCAGCCCCGCGTTCTCGGCGAGGCCGTAGCGGTCGAGGGCGGTGGCGGCGAGGTCGCCGCCGCCGGGCAGCTGGTTCCGCGCGATCAGGTCGAAGGTCGCGGGTTCGACGAGGGTCACCTCGCCGCTCGTGCCCCGGCCCACGAGGACGTTCATGAAGCGGTGGTAGTCGGCCGCCGTGGAGACCAGCCCGCCCCCGCCGTCGACCAGGCGCGGGGGGTGCAGCGCGAACCGGCCCCACTCCTCGAAGGGCGTCGCCCCCTCTCGCCCGGGCAGGTAGAGCTGGGCGAGGCGCTCGGCCTTGCCCTCGGGGCAGGAGAAGCCCGTGTCGACCATGCCCAGGGGCGCGAAGACCCGTCGCTCGAGGTGGACGTCGAGGGGCTCGCCGCTCCAGATCTCGACGAGCCGTCCGAGCACCGTGGTGGCCACCGAGTAGGTGAAGGCCGTCCCCGGCTCGAAGACGAGCGGCAGCGACGCCCACTCGTCGACCGCCTCGGCGAGGTCGACCCCGGGCTTCATCAAGAAGTCGTAGCCCGCCGCGCGGTAGAGGGCGTCGACCGGGTGGCGGCGCTGGAAGCCGTAGGTGAGCCCGGCCGTGTGGCTGAAGAGGTGGCGCACGGTCATCGGGCGGGTCGCCGGGGCGAGCTCGGGCGCCTCGGCACTGCCGCCGGCAAAGACGCGGGGCTCGGCGAACGCGGGGATCCACCGGCTCACCTCGTCGTCCAGGGCGAAACGGCCCTCCTCCATGAGCCCCAAGGCGGCGAGGGCCACGACGGGCTTGGTCATCGAATACACGCGCCAGATCGTCCCGGGCTCGACGGGTCGACCCCGCTCGCGGTCGGCGTAGCCCGAACCCTCCGCGTAGACGAGCCGGCCCTCGCGCGCCACGGTGACGAGCCACCCCGAGAGGCGGCCGTCGTCGACGTAGGGGGTGAGGGCCTCGCCGATGGCCTCGAGCCGCCCCGGGTCGAACCCGGCTGCGAGGGGCTCGACGTCGAGAAGCAGGTCCGACGAGTCGCGCACGCGACGACGCTACCGGCGCTCGAGGGCCCGACGCAGCACGTCGAGGGCGCTGATCGCGGTGTAGTTGCGCACCCGGGTGCGGTCTCCGGCGAGGTGCAGCCGGGTCGCGGTGACCTCGCCGTCGAGGCAGAGCCCGACGAACACCGTCCCGGGCGCCTCGCCGTCTTGGGGCTCGGGGCCCGCGACGCCGGTGACGGCGAGGCCCACGTCGCTGGCGAGCGTCGCGACGACGCCGCGGGCCATCGCACCGGCGGCCTCGGCCGAGACGACCGGACCCTCGGGGACGCCGAGCAGGTCGAACTTCACCCGGCTCGCGTAGCTCACGACGCCCCCCACGAACCAGCGCGACGCCCCGGCCACGTTCACCAGCCGGCTCGCGATCAGCCCACCGGTCAGCGACTCGGCCACCGCGAGGGTGAGGCCGGCCGCACGCAGGCGCGTCGCCACCGCGACCTCCATCGACTCCTCGTCGACGCCGAAGACGATGTCCCCGAGCCGCTCGGCGATCACCGCGCGCACTCGGCCCTCCTCGCGGTCGAGGAGGACCCCCGCCTCGGTGGCGTGGGCGCCGCGGGCGGTGAGACGGACCTTGATCCCCTCGATCCCCGAGGCCAAGAAGGCGATGGTGACCCGGCCGTCGGTCTCGAGCGCCTGGAAGCGACCGGCGAGGGCCTCGGCCAGGGCCGACTCGCTCGATCCCCAGGTGCGCAGGACCCGGCTCGCGATCACCGCCCGCTCGCCCGCGGCGCGCTGGCGCTCGAGCAGGTCGGGCAGGACCGCGCGCTCGAACATGTCGGCCATCTCGTCGGGTACCCCGGGCACCAGGTAGGCGACCTTCAGGCCCACCGGGCAGACGAGACCGGGCGCGGTGCCCCGCGTCTGGGGGATGACGGTGGCCCCGCGCGGGACGTCGGCCTGGCGCAGGTTGTTCTCGGGCATCGCGCGGCCCCGGCGGGTGAAGAACTCCCGCACCGCCCCGACCAGGCTCTCGTCGCGCTCGAGGGGGACGTTCATCACCGACGCCATCGCCTCACGGGTGATGTCGTCCTGGGTCGGCCCGAGCCCGCCGCAGACGATGACCGCGTCGGCGCGCGCGAGGGCCGTGCGCAGGGCGAGGACGATGCGGTCGTGATTGTCGCCCACGTGCTGGTGGAAGTGGCTGGAGAGCCCGTTCGCGGCCAGGTGCTCGCCGAGCCACTGGGAGTTCGTGTCGGCGATCTGGCCGAGCAGCAGCTCGGTGCCGACGGCGACGACCTCAACGCGCACGGGCGAGCGCCTTTTTGCCGTCGACGAAGTACTGCCCGCCCGTGTAGAGCGTGAGGGCGACCGCGATCCAGATCGTGACGTCGGCGAAGACCGGGCGACCGGCGGTGAAGGGCAGCACCGTGAAGCCGATCGCCCAGTCCTGAGCGAACGTCTTCCACTTGGCCAGGCGACTCGCCGGGATCGAGAGGCCGCGGCGCGCGGCGCGGGAGCGATAGACGCTCATCCAGATCTCGCGCAGGGTGATGAGGATCGCCGGCGCGATGAAAAAGGAGACCGGCTGGGGCCGCGACAGCACGCACGCCCACAGCCCGCCGATCACCACGACCTTGTCGGCCAAGGGGTCGAGGAAGGCCCCCGAGGTCGTCGTCCCGTGCCGGCGCGCGACGACCCCGTCGAAGTAGTCCGACGCCGCCACGGCCAGCCCCACCGCCACCGTCCACCACGAGACGCGGTGGTCGAGGAGCAGCCAGATGAAGACCGGCGCGATGACGAGGCGGAAGCCCGTCATGAGGTTGGCGGGGGTCAAGAGGGCCGTCGGCCCGAAGCGCTTCTCCTGGGTGCTCACCCGAGCATCGCCTCTAAGTCCGTGCCGCGGCTCGCGACGATCGTGCACTCCACCACGTCCCCCACGCTAAGAGACCCCTCCACGTAGACGACGCCGTCGATCTCGGGGCACTCGCGCACCGTGCGCCCGACGCCCGGCGCGTCGACGAGCACCCTCTGACGGGTCCCCACCAGCGCGTCGCGCTTGCGCGCGGTGATGGCGTCTTGAACCTCGGAGGCCTCGCGCAGCCGTTCGAGGGCGAGCCCGCTCGCCACGTGGCCGTCCTGGGTGTGGGCCGGGGTGCCGGACTCGTCGGAGAAGGTGAAGAAGCCGGCCCAGTCGAGCTGGGCCGCCTCGAGGAAGTCGAGCAGGGCCGCGTGGTCGTCCTCGGTCTCGCCCGGGTAGCCGAGGATGAACGACGAGCGGAAGGCGGCGTCGGGCTCGGCACGGCGGATCGCCGCGATGCGCTCCAAGAACCGCTCGCCGTCGCCCCACCGGCGCATGCGGCGCAGCAGGGGCCTCGAGGCGTGCTGGAGCGAGAGGTCGAAGTAGGGCACGCCCGTGGCGAGCACGGCCTCGATCAGCCCCTCGGTCAGGCCGCTCGGGTAGAGGTAGAGCAGGCGGAGCCGCTCGACCTCGCCGGTGAGGCGCCGGGTGAGCTCGACGAGCGGCTGGGCCCCGCCCTCGTCGAGGACCTCGAGGGCCTCGCCCCGGCCACCGCGGCGCCGGTCGTGGCCCCAGCTCGCGAGGTCCTGGGCCACGAGCACGACCTCGCGCACGCCGCCGGCGACGAGGTCGCGGGCCTCGGACAGCACGTCCTCGCTCGAGCGACTGCGTTGGTCGCCCCGGAAGCTCGGGATGGCGCAGAAGCCGCAGCGCCGGTCGCAGCCCTCGGCCACCTTGAGGTAGGCCCACGGCGCGCTCGCGCGCGGGCGAGGCAGATTGAGCAGGTCGAAGTCGGTCACCGTCGGTGCGCGCAGCGCGACCGGCGTCGTCGTGAGGGAGCGGCCGAACCCCGCGACGAGGTCGACCTCGGGCAGGGCGGCGGCGAGCTCGTCGCCGTAGCGCTCGGCCATGCAGCCGGTCACGACCAGGCGGGCCCCGTCGCGACGTCGCTCGGCGAGGTCGAGCACGGTCTCAATCGACTCCTCGCGGGCCGCCTCGATGAAGGCGCACGTGTTGGCGACCACGAGCTCGGCGTCCTCGGCCGAGGCCGCCGGGGCGTAGCCCTCGCGCACGAGGTAGCCGGCCAGCTTCTCGGAGTCGACGTGGTTCTTGGGACAGCCCAGGGTCTCGATCCAGTACCGCACGCTGTCTCCTTAGGGGCGACACCGGGCGCACGGCGCTCGGTGTCCTGGCGGAGAGGGAGGGATTTGAACCCTCGGGCCCACTTTCGCAGGCCGCATTCTTAGCAGGAATGTGGTTTAAACCAGA
>NCBE01000169.1 GCA_002255565.1 Actinobacteria bacterium 21-73-9 | reverse complement strand
GGCTGTAAACCAGACGGCGTAGCCTACGGGGGTTCGAATCCCTCCCGGCCCACCACAGTGCCCGGCCCGCCCGGGCCGGGCCGTCCCGGCCGCACTACCGTGTCGGGCGGCGAGAGGAGTGGCGTGAGGCGGATCGGGGCGTGGGCGCGGGCGGTGCGTCACTCCTACGAGCGGCTCGCCTCGGGCTTCGAGGCGGGCGTCCAGCTGCTCGAGCGGCGCTACACCCCGCTCGGGCGCTTCACCCCGGGGCCCTTCGAGGGCTGGGGCTTCCTCTGGCAGCCGGCCGTCCAGGGCTTCGTCGCGATGTGCCTCATCCTCTCGGGCTCGTCGTTCACCAACTCCCCCTTCAAGCTGGACATGACCGGCTCCTGGTTCTTCGGCGAGCCGTCGTCCGCCCAGACGGGCACGCCCTCGACGACCAAGTACATGCTCTCGGTGGTCCTCGTCTACGGCGGACTCCTGCTGCTCATGCGGGTCTGGCTGCGCCTGGCCGAGATCGTGAAGCTCCACCACGGCGCGAGCCTGCGCCGGCTGTGGTGGATGCTGCTCTTGTGGGCCGCGCCGATGATCGTGGCCCCGCCGCTCTTCTCGCGCGACGTCTTCTCCTACGCGGCCCAGGGCGAGATGACGGCCCACCACCTGAACCCCTACTTCCTCGGACCCTTCTCGCTCGGCTCCACGCCCTACCTCAACCCCGTCGACCCGCTGTGGTGGAACACCCCGGCCCCCTACGGGCCCCTCTTCCTCTGGGTGGACGGGGCGATCGACCGGCTCACCCTGCACAACCAGCTCGCCACGGTGGTGGGGCTGCGCCTGCTCGAGGTGGCCGCGGTCGCGCTCATCGGGGTCGGCGTCGCGATGCTCGCCCGGGGGCTCCGCCGCGACCCCGGGGAGGCCTTCGTGCTCGCGGCCCTCAATCCGTTGATCCTGCTCACCATCGTCGGGGGCGCCCACAACGACGGGCTCATGACGGGGCTGCTCGTGGTGGGCCTCGGCTTCGCCGTGAACCGACATCCGTGGTGGGCCCTGTTCTTCGTCTCGCTGGCCACGGCGGTGAAGGCCCCGGCCGCCATCGGGCTGGCCTTCGTGGCCTGGAACTGGCTGCCCCCCGACGCGCCGCTCAAGCAGCGGCTCCAGCCCTTCGCCGCCGGGGGGGTCGTGGTGGGGGCGGTCCTGCTCGTCTCGTCCTACCTCTCGGGCTTCGGCTTCGGGTGGGTGAGCAACCTGCTCACCCCGGGGACGGTGCGCTCGTGGGCGGCGCCCGCGACGGCGGTGGGGATGGCGAGCGGCAACCTCCTGCACGCCGCGGGCCTGAACGCGGTCTCGGTCGCCACCACCATCGGGGCCGCCCGCCTCGTGGGGCTCGCCACCGCGACGGCGCTGACCCTCTGGCTGCTCTGGCGCTCGGGGGATCGGGGCTGGGTGCGCTCGCTCGGGGTGTCGCTGCTCTTGTTCGTCGAGCTCGGCCCGGTCGTCCAGCCCTGGTACCTGTCGTGGGGGCTCGTGGTGCTCGCGGCCAGCTACCGGGGCCGTGAGCACTTCTGGCTGCTGCTGCTCGCGATCACCGGGCCCTTTATCGGCCTGCCCGGCGGGCGGAACCTGCTCTCGGACCTCGTGCACTCGAACCCCCTGCTCATCGCGCTCGCCGTCGCGATCCTCGGCGGGGTGCTGGTGCTGCCGCTCGGACGCTGGACCCAGTGGTCCTGGCCCGAGCGCGTCGGGGAGCCGCTCGAGCTCGCGCCGGCCTAGGCCTAGGAGACTGATGAATTAGTCGCTTTGGAATTGCTTTCCCAAAGCGACAAAGAAGACCCACGCGCTGGAGTGCTCTAAGACGTCTTCACATCGTCCTCGAGGTCAAATCAGTCCAACAAGAATCACGCGCCCAAATCTCGATCTCGATTGTTCAACAGTCTCCTAGC
>NCBE01000104.1 GCA_002255565.1 Actinobacteria bacterium 21-73-9 | reverse complement strand
GTCGCGCCGGCGACGCCCGCGGGCGCGGCCGTCACGGTCGTCGTGGCCGCGCAGGGCTATCCGAGCACCCCGCGACGCGGTGACGTGATCTTCGGCCTGGCCGACAACGGCCAACTGGCGACGCCAGTTCCGGGTGTGAACGTGTATCACGCCGGCACCGCCCGCGACGCCGAGGGCCGCTTCGTCACCGCCGGCGGTCGCGTGCTCGCGCTGAGCGCGGTGGCTGATTCGATTGGCCACGCACGAGAGCGCGCCTACGCGGCGGCGGCCACCGTATCCTTCGATGGCATGGTGATGCGTACGGACATCGCCGGAAAGGCGGTCTCGTGATCCCCCGCTACGCGCCACGCGACGTGGCTGCGCTCTTTACCGACGAGCACCGCTTCGACACGATGCTCGAGGTCGAGCTCTTGGCCGCCGAGGCCCTCGCCGAGGTCGGCGTGGTGCCTACCGGCGACGCCGTGGCCTTGCGTACGCGCCGCCCGGTCGTCGACGCCGAGTTCGTCGCCGACGTGGCCGCGCGCGAAGCGATCACCAACCACGACACCGCGGCCTTCGTCGACGTCGTCCAGGGGCTCGTCGGCGGGCCCGAGGCCGCCTGGGTCCACTACGGGCTCACCTCGAGCGACGTGGTGGACACGGCACTCTGCCACACCCTCACCCGGGCGATGGACCTCGTCGTGGCGGGGGTCGTCGGGCTGCGTGACGCCTTCAGCGCACGCGCGCGAGAGACCATCGACCTGCCGATCACCGGGCGGACCCACGGCATGCACGCCGAGCCGACGACCTACGGGGCGAAGTTCGCGCTCTTCGCCCTCATGGCCGAGCGCGATCGGGGACGCGCCCTCGCCGCGCGCGAGGCGATCGCCGTGGGCAAGCTCTCGGGGGCCGTGGGCACCTACTCGAACGTCGACCCCTTCGTCGAGGCGTACGTGTGCGAGCGGCTCGGGCTCGAGCCGACCCCGGCCACCCAGGTCGTCGCCCGCGACCGCCACGCCCAGGTCCTCTACGCCTGCGCCGCGATCGGCACGACGGTCGAGCAGTTCGCCCTCGAGGTCCGCCACCTGGCGCGCAGCGAGGTCGGCGAGGCCGAGGAGCCCTTCCGCCCCGGCCAGAAGGGCAGCTCGGCGATGCCCCACAAGCGCAACCCCGTGGCGGCCGAGCGGCTCTGCGGGCTCGCGCGGGTCCTGCGCGGCTACCTCGTCGCCGGGCTCGAGGACGTCGCCCTCTGGCACGAGCGCGACATCAGCCACTCGAGCGTCGAGCGGGTCATCCTGCCCGACGCCCTCACCCTGTGCGTCTACGTGCTGCGCGAGGCGACCCGCCTCGCCGAGGGGCTGGTGCTGCACCCCGAGCGCGCCCTCGAGACCCTGACCGCGGGCACCCGCGGGCTCGTCTTCTCCCAGTCGGTGCTGCTCGCCCTCGTCGAGTCGGGGATGGCCCGCGACGACGCCTACCGAGTGACCCAGCGCCTGGCCCGGCGCGCCCTGGAAGAGGGCCGCACTCTGCGCGAGGTCGTCGCCGACGACCCCGAGGTCCACCTCGGCGAGGCCCAGGTCGAGCGGGCCTTCGACCTCGAGCGCCTCCTCGCGCACCGCCGCCGCTTCCTCGACGCCCTCACCTGGGAGGCCCCGTGACCCTCACCCTCACCCACGTCTACTCGGGCAAGGTCCGCGACGTCTACGCGCTCGACGACGAGCGCCTCCTCATGGTCGCCTCGGACCGGCTGAGCGCCTTCGACGTGGTGATGGGCGAGACTATCCCCCACAAGGGCCGGGTCCTCACCGGGCTCACCGACTACTGGGTGCGCCTCGCGCGCGCCGTCGGGGTGGGCGAGTCGGCCCTTGTCACCTGCGACCCGGCCGAGATCGACGCGGCGGTGCCGGGCTTTTCCGGCGAGGTCGAGCTCCACGGGCGCACCATGCTCACGCGCCGGGCCGAGATGGTCCCCCTCGAGTGCATCGTGCGCGGCCTGCTCTTCGGCCAGGCCTACGAGGAGTACCGCCGCGAGGGGACCATCCACCACATGGCGGCCCCCGCGGGCCTCGCGATGTGCGACCCCTTCCCCGAGCCGCTCTTCACCCCCTCGACCAAGGCCGCGAGCGGCCACGACGAGAACATCGACCACGCGACCGCGATCGACCTCGTGGGCGAGCGCACCTTCCTCGCGGTGCGCGACGCCGCCCTCGCGCTCTTCGCGCTCGGGTCGGCCCGCCTGGCCGAGGCCGGCGTCGTGCTCGCCGACACCAAGTTCGAGTTCGGCTACGTGGACGGCCGGCTCGTGGTCTGCGACGAGGTGATGACCCCGGACTCCTCGCGGCTGTGGCCGGCCGAGGCGGTCGTGACCGGGCGGGTGCCGCCGTCGCTCGACAAGCAGCCCTTCCGCGACTGGCTCGACGCGATCGGCTGGGACCACACCCCGCCGCCGCCGCCGGTGCCCCTCGAGGTCGTCGACGCGACGGCCGAGCGCTACGCCGAGGCGTACGAGCGCGTGACCGGGCGTCCGTTGAGCGACTGGTACGGTGGCTGAGTGGAGTACGCGGTGCGGGTCGACGTGACCCTGAGGCACGGCATCGCGGACCCCGAGGGCGCCACCATCGAGCGGGCCCTGCCCGCCCTCGGCTTCGCCGGGGTGCACTCGGTGCGCACCGGCAAGGCCTTCGCCCTGGTCGTCGAGGCCGACTCCGCCGAGGGCGCCCGCGAGGTCGCCGGCTCGCTCGCGACCCGGCTCCTCTCCAACCCGGTCATCGAGGACGCCGCGGTCACCGTGGTGGGGGTCGCGTGAGCCGCGTCGGCGTCGTCGTCTTCCCGGGGTCGAACTGCGAGCACGACGTGGTCCAGGCCCTCGGCGCCCTCGGGGGCCGGGCGGAGCTCGTCTGGCACGCCGAGACCGACCTCTCGGGCTTCGACGCGGTCGTCTTGCCGGGGGGCTTCGCCCACGGGGACTACCTGCGCCCCGGGGCCCTCGCGCGCTTCAGCCCGGTGATGGGCGCCGTCGCCGCCTTCGCCCGGGCCGGCGGGCCGGTGCTCGGGATCTGCAACGGCTTCCAGGTGCTCACCGAGGCCGGCCTGCTGCCCGGGGCGCTGCAGAAGAACCGGGGCCTGACCTTCCTCTGTGAGCCGACGACCCTCGTGGTCGCCTCGACGCGCTCGGTGCTCACCCGCACGGCCGCGCTCGGCGCCGAGCTCGTCGTGCCGATCAACCACTTCGCGGGCAGTTACGTCTGCGACGACTCGACCTACCTCGCCCTCGTCGAGCGCGACCAGGTCGTCCTGCGCTACCGGGACAACCCCAACGGGAGCCGCGGGGACATCGCGGGCATCGCCAACGAGGCCGGCAACGTGGTGGGCCTCATGCCCCACCCCGAGCGGGCCTTCAGCGCGCTGCTCGGCAGCGCCGACGGCCGGGTCCTGCTCGAGGGGTTCCTCGCCTCGGCCGACGACGCCGCCGCGGCGCGCGTCGACCTCGTCGCCGCGCCGTGAGCGACGAGGCGCTGCACCGCGCGCTCGGTCTCACCGACGACGAGTACGCCCTCGTCGAGGGCGTCCTCGGCCGGGCGCCCAACCACCTCGAGCTCGCGATGTTCGCCGTCATGTGGAGCGAGCACTGCTCCTACAAGAGCTCGCGGCTCCACCTGCGGCGCCTGCCCACGAGCGCCCCGCAGGTCCTCGTCGGCCCGGGCGAGAACGCCGGGGTGATCGACGCGGGCGACGGAGTGGCGATCGCGCTGCGCATCGAGAGCCACAACCACCCCTCGGCAATCGAGCCCTACCAGGGCGCGGCGACCGGCGTCGGGGGGATCCTGCGCGACGTCTTCACCATGGGCGCGCGCCCCCTCGCGGTGATGGACCCGCTCTTTTTCGGCCCGCCCGACGACGCGCGGGCCCGCTGGCTCGTCGAGGGCGTGGTCGCCGGCATCTCGGGCTACGGCAACTCGGTCGGCGTGCCGACCATCGGCGGCGAGCTGACCTTCGACGAGGGCTACGCCCAGAACCCGCTCGTGAACGTGCTCTGCGTGGGGGCCCTGCCGCGCGAGCGCCTGGTCCTCGGACGCGCGAGCGGGGTGGGCAACCTCGCCGTCCTGCTCGGCAGCCGCACCGGGCGTGACGGCATCGGCGGGGTGTCGGTGCTGGCCTCGGCCGGCTTCGCGGGCGCCGACGGCGCCGCCTCGCTCGACGAGGAGAAGCGTCCGAGCGTCCAGGTCGGCGACCCCTACGAGGAGAAGCGGCTCATCGAGGCCTGCCTGGGCCTGCTCGACGAGGGCCTGGTGGTGGGCATCCAGGACCTCGGCGGGGCCGGGCTCACGTGCGCGGCCAGCGAGACGGCCGCGCGCGGGGGCGTGGGCATGGACGTCGACGTCACGGCCGTGCCGCTGCGCGAGGCGGGCATGGCCCCCTGGGAGGTCATGACGAGCGAGAGCCAGGAGCGGATGCTCGCCATCGTGCGCCCCGAGGACCTCGACGCCGTCGCGGCGCTCTGTCGGCGCTGGGAGGTGCGCAGCGCCGTCGTCGGCCGGGTGACGGCCCCGGTGAGCGACGCCGCGGGCCGCCCGGTCGGGTGGCTCCGGGTGCGCGAGGGGTTCGACGGCCCCGTGCTCGCCGAGACGCCGGCCGCGGCCCTCGCCGACGACGCCCCCCTCTACGACCGGCCCCGGGCGCGCCCGGGCGACTTCGCGGCGCGCCTCGCCGACGACCCCGCCGACGAGCCGGCCGGGGACGTCGCCGCCGAGCTGCTCGCCTCGCTCGTCGACCCCGCCTGGGTGTACCGCCAGTACGACAGCCAGCTCTTCTTGAACACCGTGGTCGGCCCCGGGCGCGACGCCGCCCTCTTGCGCCTGGCCGGCCCGGGCCTGCCCGAGAGCGAGCGGGGCTTCGCCCTCACCACCGACTCGAACCCCCGCTGGTGCGCGATCGACCCGCGCGCCGGCACGGCCCTCACGCTCCTCGAGGGAATCGCCAACCTGGCCTGCGTGGGGGCGACGCCCGCCGCCGTCGTGAACTGCCTCAACTTCGGCAACCCCGAGCACCCCGAGGTGATGTGGCAGCTCGGCGAGGCCGTCGACGGCCTCGCCGAGGCGTGTCGCGCGACCGGGCTGCCGGTGATCGGGGGCAACGTCTCGCTCTACAACGAGTCCGGCGGGCGCGACATCGACCCCACCCCGGTGCTCGGGGTGCTCGGCCTCGTCGAGCGCCTGGTCGCGCCGCCGCCGGGCTGGACCTGGCGCGAGGGCGACACGGTCGTGCTGGTCGGCCCGCGCGAGGCGCGCCCGGCGCCGTTCCCCCTCGCGGGCTCGCTCTTCGCGCGCCGGCGGGGCCGCACGGGTGGGCGGCTCCCCGAGTTCGACGAGCGCGCGCTCGCGGCCTGCCGGCTCGTCGCGAGCGAGGTCGCGCTCGCCTGCGCCGGGAGGGCCACGCCGGTCGCGGCCGTCCACGACGTGGGCGCCGGCGGCCTCGCCACGACCCTCGCCGAGATGAGCGCCGCCGCCGGGGTCGGCCTCGAGTGGCGCGACCCGCGCGGGCACGCCGAGCTCTTCACCGAGGCGCCGGGCCGCTTCGTCGTGGCCACGCGCGACCCCGCGGCGCTGCTCGCCCGCGCGGCGTCGGCCGGCGTCGAGGCGACCGTCCTGGGGGTCGCCGCGGGGGACCGGCTGGCGTTGGGTGAGACGTGCGACCTCGCCGTCGGCGACCTCGCCGAACGGCGCGCGAGCGCCCTGCCGGCGGCGCTCGGGCTCTAGCGGGCCGCCTTCAGCTCCTCGAGCACCCCGTCGGGCACCTCGAGGTCGCCGGTGAGCCCCCGACCGAGGGCGACGCCGACCTTGTAGGTGCCGTGGTAGTCCGAGCCGCCCGTCGGGATCATCCCGGCCGCGCGGGTGAGGCGCACCATGGTCTCGCGCGTGTCGCGCGGCGTCGAGCCGTAGTAGGCCTCGGCGCCCACGACGCCGCGCTCGCGCAGCGAGGCGAGCACCCGGGGCATCGTGCGCTCGGGGTCGCCCGGCTCGTCGAGGTAGTTGTCGAGGGGGTGGGCGATCGCAAAGACCACCCCCGACCCGCGTCCGGCGTCGACGAAGCGCTCGATCGGGATCGAGGTCTTGGGGATGTAGGCCCGTCCCGACGCGCCGAGCCACTCGGTGAAGACCCGCTGGGTCGTGGCGTCGCCCGGCGCGCCGACGATCTCGGGGTGCAGCTCGGCCATGGCGCGCGCGAAGTGGGGCCGACCGATCGA
>NCBE01000103.1 GCA_002255565.1 Actinobacteria bacterium 21-73-9 | reverse complement strand
GCGCCGTCGGCCGTGTCGTAGCCGACCCGCGCCGGCCCCTTGTGCCGGTCGCACCACAGGGCCACGTTCGACGCGTTGAGCGGCATGAGCTTGTCGATGATGCCGGCCTGCATCGTGGCGCCCTGCTGCTTGGTGGCGCGCTTGGCGATGTTGAGGCCGTCCAGGATCACCTTGTTCGCCTTGGGCAGGGCCTCTTCGACGCGCGCCCGCTCACCGCGGAACTTGCCCGAGAGCACCAGCACCTCGTCTCCCTTGCGGATCTTCATCACAGCACCTCCGGGGCGAGCGAGATTATGCGCATGAACTTCTTGTCGCGCAGCTCACGGCCGACGGGCCCGAAGATGCGGGTGCCCCGTGGCTGGAGCTGGTCGTTGATGAGCACGGCCGCGTTCTCGTCGAACTTGATGTACGAACCGTCGGGACGTCGCTTCTCCTTGGCCGTGCGCACGACGACGCAGCGCACCACGTCGCCCTTCTTCACGGCCGCGCCCGGGATGGCGTCTTTCACCGTGGCGATGAAGACGTCGCCGATGGACGCGTAGCGCCGGCGCGAGCCGCCGAGCACGCGAATGCACAGGACCTCCTTGGCCCCGCTGTTGTCGGCCACCTTGAGCCTCGACTCCTGCTGGATCATCGGGCACGCTCCACGACCTCGGTCAGGCGCCAGCGCTTGAGCTTCGAGAGCGGGCGGGTCTCCTGGACCCGGACGCGGTCGCCGACCCGGGCCTCGTTCTTCTCGTCGTGCACGTAGAGCTTCTTCGTGCGCAGCACGGTCTTTCGGTAGCGGGGGTGGGCGACGCGCTCGTTGACGGCCACGACGAGCGTCGAGGCCATCTTGTCCGAGACGACGATCCCCTCGCGCTCCTTGCGCGGGTTGGGGCGCGCGGCGTCGGTCATGACTGCTCCTCTCCGAGGGCCTCGGCCGCGGCGATCTCGCGCTGGCGGAGGAAGGTCGACAGCCGGGCGATGTCCTTGCGGACCTCACCCAGGCGGGACGAGTTGTCCAGCTGGCCGGTCGCCAGCTGGAAGCGAAGGTTGAACAGCTCGCGCCGGGACTCGGCCAGGCGGGTGAGCAGCTCGCCGTCGCCGAGCAGCTTGAGCTCGGCGACGCGGTCGCGGGTCTTGGCCATCAGATCGTCACCTCCGGGGCGCCGTGCGTGCCGGGACGCACGACGAACTTCGCCTTGACGGGCAGCTTCTGGATGGCCCGCTCCATGGCGGCGCGCGCCAGGGCCTCGTCCACGCCGCCCAGCTCGAAGAGCATCCGGCCGGGCTTGACGACGGCGACCCAGAACTCGGGGTTGCCCTTGCCCGAGCCCATGCGGGTCTCGGCCGGCTTCTGGGTGACGGGCTTGTCCGGGAAGACCCGGATCCACACCTTGCCGCCGCGCTTCACGTGGCGGGTCATCGCGATACGGGCGGCCTCGATCTGGCGGGCGGTGAGCCAGCCGGCCTCGAGGGCCTGGATGCCGAAGTCGCCGAAGTTGAGGTCGGTCCCGCCCTTGGCGTTGCCGGCCATCCGCCCCCGCATCTGCTTGCGGTGCTTGACCTTACGGGGCATCAACATGGCTACTCCTGGTCCTTGCGGAAGTGGGGGGCGTCGGCGTGCTCAGCGGCCGTGCGACGCTCGATCTCCTCTTCGACGCTGAGGCGGGCCTCGTCCTCCGGGGTGGAGGCGAGCAGGTCCGACACGGGCGCCGCGGTCGCCTCGGGAACCTCGGGGCTCTCGGGCGTCTCGGGCGTCTCGGGCGTCCCGAGGGCCTCGGTCGTCTCGGGCGCCTCGTCGACGGGCTCGCCCTCGGTCCCCTCGGCGGGGCGGGACTCGACGCGACGGCGGCCGCCGCCGGCACGCACGACGCCCTTGGGCGCGGCGGGCGCGGAGCCCACGGGCACCGCGTCGCCGGCGGCCATGGCGGCCTCGCGCACGATCTTCTCCTCGTTGGAGAGCTGGTAGGGCAGGATGTCGCCCTTGTAGATCCAGACCTTGACGCCGATGCGCCCGGTCGAGGTGCGGGCCTCTCGGAAGCCGTAGTCGATGTCGGCGCGCAGCGTGTGCAGCGGCACGCGGCCCTCGCGGTACGACTCGCGCCGGCTCATCTCCGCGCCGCCGAGGCGGCCCGAGACCTGGATGCGCACGCCGAGTGCCCCGGCCTTCTGCACGGTCTGGATGCCGCGCTTCATGGCGCGCCGGAAGGCGACCCGGCGCACGAGCTGGTCGCAGATGCCCTGGGCGATGAGGGCCGCGTCGAGCTCGGGCTGCTTGATCTCTTGGATGTTGAGCGAGATCTTGTTCTTCTGACCGGTGATGCGCTCAAGCTCCTTCTTCAGGCGCTCGGCCTCGGCGCCGCGCCGGCCGATCACGATGCCCGGGCGGGCCGTGTGGATGTCGACGCGGATGCGGTCGGAGGTGCGCTCGATCTCGATGCGGCTCACCGCGGCGCTCTCGAGCTGCTTGGTGAGGTAGTCGCGGATCTTCCAGTCCTCGATGACGAGGTCCTTGTAGCCGCGCTCGCGGAACCAGCGCGACTTCCAGTCCGTGGTGATCCCGAGGCGGAAGCCGTAGGGGTTGACCTTCTGGCCCATCAGTGGCTCTCCTCCGTGGCCTCGGCCACCGTCTCGTCGACCTCGTCGGACTCGACCTCGTCGGACTCGACCTCGTCGGACTCGACCTCGTCGGACTCGACCTCGTCGGACTCGACCACGTCGGACTCGACCTCGTCGGACTCGACCTCGCTGGACTCGACCTCGCCGGACTCGGGGGCCCCGGTCTCGACCGGCTCGACGACCTCGTCGACCTCGGCCGGCTCGACCTCACGCGCCGGGCGCTCGCGGCGGCGGCTCGAGGCCACGCGACGGGCGCGGGTGGCCACGGCCTGACTGGAGCGCTCCGCGCGCAGCCGCTCGAGGGCCTCGTCGTCGAGACGCGAGACGATCACCGTGATGTGGCAGGTGCGCTTGCGGATCCGGCCGGCCCGACCGCGAGCGCGCGGGCTGAAGCGCTTCGCCGTGACGCCCTCGTCGGCGTAGCAGGCCGAGACGTAGAGCTCCTCGGCGGCGAGGCCGTCGTTGTTCACGGCGTTGGCCACGGCCGAGGCCAGGACCTTGCCCACCACGCGGGCCGCCTCGCGGCTGGTGCCCGCGAGGATCTCGCGCGCGCTCTGGACGTCCTCGCCCCGGACGAGGTCGAGCACGACGCGGGCCTTGGAGGCCGACATCGGGAACTGGCGCAGCGTCGCCCGGGTGCCGGGGCGCTCGTTGGTCTTGGGGGCCGTCATCTAGCGCCTCCCGGCCTTCTCCTGGCCGGCGTGGAACTTGAAGGTCCGCGTCGGGGCGAACTCGCCCAGCTTGTGGCCGACCATCGCCTCGGTCACGAAGACCGGGACGTGGCGGCGGCCGTCGTGCACCGCGAAGGTGTGCCCGACCATGTCGGGGATGATCGTGGAGCGCCGACTCCAGGTCTTGACGACCCGCTTCTCGTTGGCCGCGTTCAGCGCCTCCACCTTCTTGAGCAGGTGGCCGTCGATGAAGGGGCCCTTCTTAAGGCTTCGTGACATGGGTTACCTCCGCGCCCCGCGCCCGCGGCGCCGGCGAACGATGAGGGCGTCGGACGCCTTGGGCAGGCGCGTGCGGCCCTCGGGCTGACCCCACGGCGAGACCGGGTGGCGGCCACCCGAGGTCTTGCCCTCGCCACCGCCCAGGGGGTGGTCGACGGGGTTCATGGCCACGCCGCGCGTCTGGGGGCGCACGCCCTTCCAGCGGTTGCGGCCGGCCTTGCCGATCTTGATGAGCTCGTGCTCGGAGTTGCCCACGACCCCGAGGGTGGCCCGGCAGTCGATCGGGACGCGGCGCATCTCGGTCGAGGGCAGGCGCAGCGTCGCGAAGTCGCCGTCCTTGGCGACCAGCTGGACGCTCATCCCGGCGCTGCGCGCCATCTTGCCGCCGCCGCCCGGGCGCAACTCGACGTTGTGCACCGTCGAGCCGGTCGGGATGTAGCGCAGCGGCAGGGCGTCGCCCAGGCGGATGTCGGCGCGCGGGCCGGACTCGACCCGGTCACCGACCTTGAGGCCGTTCGGGGCGAGGATGTAGCGCTTCTCGCCGTCGGCGTAGTGCACGAGGGCGATGCGGCACGTCCGGTTCGGGTCGTACTCGATGGTGGCGACCTTGCCGGGGACGTGGTCCTTGTTGCGCTTGAAGTCGACCACGCGGTACTGCTGCTTGTGGCCGCCGCCGCGGTGGCGCGACGTCTTGCGGCCGTAGGCGTTGCGGCCGCCGGTCTTGGGCTTGGCGCCGAGCAGCGACTTCTCGGGGCGGTCGGCGGTCAGCTCGGCGAAGTCCGAGACCGACTGGAAGCGCCGACCCGGGCTCGTGGGCTTGCGGTTGCGAAGGGCCATGGTTCCTAGCTCTCGAACAGGTTGATGGTGTCGCCGGCCTTGAGCGTCACGATCGCCCGCTTGGTGGCGGGGGTCGAGCCGACGATGCCGGTACGGCGGTTGCGGGTGCGCTTGCCCTTGCGGTTCAGCGTGTTGACCTTGACGACGGTCACGTTGAAGGCCTGCTGGACGGCGTTGCGCACGTCGATCTTGGTCGCGGCGCGGTCCACCACGAAGGTGTAGGTGCCGGTCTCCATCTGGGCGTAGGTCTTCTCCGAGACCACCGGGCGCACCAGGATGCTCATGGCGTCGCGCATCAGAGGGCCTCCTTGGCGGTCGGCAGCGTGGCCTCGCTGAACAGGACCCAGTCGCTGTTCAGAACGTCGTAGGCGTTGAGCTCTCCGGCGTCGATCGTGTGGGCCTGGGCCAGGTTGGCGAAGGCCTTGGCGGCCACCGTGTCGTCGCGGCCGAGCACGACGAGGACCTTGCCCTCGAGGCCGAGCGCGACGAGGGCCGCCAGGGCGTCCTTCGTGCGCGGGGTCTCCCAGGCGGCGAAGGAGTCGACCAGGGCCACGCGGCCCTCGCCGGCGCGGTCCGAGAGCGCCGAGTGGAGGGCCAGGCGGATCATCTTCTTGGGCGTGCGCTGGGCGTAGCCGCGGGGCTTGGGCCCGAGCGCGATCCCGCCGCCCGGGTAGTGCGGGGCCCGGATCGACCCCTGACGCGCGCCGCCGGTCCCCTTCTGGCGGAAGGGCTTGCGCCCACCGCCGGAGACCTCGGTGCGGGTCTTGGTGGACTGGGTGCCCGCGCGCCGGGCGGCGAGCTGGGCCTTGATGACCTGGTGCATCACCGCGACGTGGGGCTCGCGACCGAAGACGGAGGGCTCGAGGGCGACCGGGCCGAGGTCGGCGCCCGCGAGTGACCGCTTGGTCACCGAGCGCTCGACGAGGGCCGGCCGGGCCTTCGAGATCGGACCACGGAGCATCGCCTCGGTCATCGGACACCTCCGGCCTTCATCGGGTTCTTCACCGAGGTCCGCAGCACGACGACCGAGCCCCGCGATCCGGGCAGGGCCCCCTTGACCAGCACCAGCTGGCGCTCCACGTCGACCGAGACGACCTCGAGGTTGGTCGTGGTGACCTGCTCGCCACCGAGGCGGCCGGCCATGCGCGTGCCCTTGAAGACGCGCCCGGGCGTGGCGCAGGCGCCGATCGAGCCGGGCGCCCGGTGGTGCTTGTGGTTGCCGTGGGCGGCGCCCTGCCCGCTGAAGTTGTGGCGCTTCATCCCGCCGGCGAAGCCCTTCCCCTTGGAGACGGCGGTCGCGTCGATGCGCTCGCCCTTCTCGAAGACGTCGGCCGCGATCTCCTGGCCGACGCTGTAGCCGGCGACGTCGTCGAGGCGCAGCTCGACCAGCCCCTTGCCGGGGGTGACGCCGGCCTTGTCGAAGTGGCCCCGCTCGGGCTTGGTGAGGGCCGTGGCGCGCCGGGTGCCCCAGGTCACCTGGAGCGCGGCGTACCCCTCCTTCTCGGGGGTCTTGACCTGGACGACGCGCGCCGGGGCGACGCGCACGACCGTGACGGGGATGGCCCGGTTCTGGTCGTCCCAGACCTGGGTCATGCCCACCTTCTCACCGACGGGAGCGGTCCAGCCTACACCGGACGGGCCCGCGGGCGCAAAGCCTGCGGGCCCGTCCGGCCTAGGACTGGCGGATCTTGATCTCGATGTCCACCCCGGCAGGCAGGTCGAGCCGCTGGAGCGAGTCGACCGTCTTGGCGGTGTGGTCCACGATGTCGAGCAGGCGCTTGTGCACCCGCATCTCGAAGTGCTCCCGGGAGTCCTTGTGCTTGTGCGGGCCGCGCACCACCGTGTAGCGGTGGATCTCCGTGGGCAGGGGCACCGGCCCCTGGACCCGGGCGTTGGTCCGCTCGACCGTCTGGACGATCTTCGCGGTGGACTGGTCCAGGACGCTGTGGTCGAAGGCCTTCAGCCGGATCCGGATCATCTGTCGGTTGTCGGCCATCACCGCCTACTTGATGATCTTGGTCACGCGGCCCGAGCCGACGGTCCGGCCGCCCTCGCGGATGGAGAAGGTGAGGCCCTCCTCCATGGCGATCGGCTTGCCGAGCTGGACGGTCATCTCGGTGTTGTCGCCGGGCATGACCATCTCGGTGCCCGCGGGCAGCTCGATCGTGCCGGTGACGTCCGTCGTGCGGAAGTAGAACTGCGGGCGGTAGTGGGCGAAGAACGGCTTGTGGCGGCCGCCCTCCTCCTTGGTCAGCACGTAGACCTGGGCCTCGAACTCGGTGTGCGGGGTGATCGACCCCGGCTTGCACAGGACCTGGCCGCGCTCGACCTCCTCCTTCTTCGTGCCGCGCAGCAGCGCGCCGAGGTTGTCGCCGGCCTGGCCCTCGTCGAGGAGCTTGCGGAACATCTCGATGCCGGTGACCGTGGTCTTCTGGGTCGGGCGCAGGCCGACGATCTCGACCTCGTCGCCGACCTTGATGACGCCCTGCTCGACCTTGCCGGTCACGACGGTGCCGCGGCCGGTGATGGACATCACGTCCTCGATCGACATGAGGAACGGGCGGTCGGTGGCGCGCTGGGGCTCGGGGATGTAGCTGTCCACGGCGTCCATGAGCTCCATGATCTTGTCCCCCCAGGCCGAGTCGCCCTCGAGGGCCTTCAGGGCCGAGACCCGCACGATCGGGGTGTCGTCACCCGGGCAGTCGTAGGAGTTCAGCAGCTCGCGGACCTCCATCTCGACCAGCTCGAGCAGCTCCTCGTCCTCGACCATGTCGGCCTTGTTGAGGGCCACCACGATGTAGGGGACGCCGACCTGGCGCGCGAGCAGGACGTGCTCGCGGGTCTGGGGCATGGGGCCGTCGGTCGCCGAGACGACCAGGATCGCGCCGTCGACCTGGGCGGCGCCGGTGATCATGTTCTTCACGTAGTCGGCGTGGCCGGGCATGTCGACGTGGGCGTAGTGGCGGTTGGCCGTCTCGTACTCCACGTGGGCGATCGAGATCGTGATGCCGCGCTGGCGCTCCTCGGGGGCCTTGTCGATCTGGTCGAACGGGGTGAAGGCGGAGCCGGGCACGCGCTCGGAGAGGACCTTGGTGATCGCCGCCGTCAGGGTGGTCTTGCCGTGGTCGATGTGGCCCATCGTGCCGATGTTGACGTGCGGCTTGGTGCGCTCGTACTTCTGCTTTGCCATTGTCGGGGACTGACTTTCTTCTCGTGACCACTCCCCTTGAGCGGTCGGTTCTTGCGGCCCTCCCCGACGACGGTTTGGACCTTGGTGTTTTCCCTCTTACGCGCCGGTCGCCTTCGCCACGATCTCCTTGGCGATCGCGTCCGGAACCTCCGCGTAGGAATGGAACTGCATCGTGTACGTCGCGCGCCCCTGGGTGCGCGAACGCAGGTCCGTAGCGTAGCCGAACATGTCGGCCAGCGGCACGAGAGCCCTAATTACCTGGTTGTTGCCGACCTGCTCCATCCCCTCCACCCGGCCGCGCCGGCTGGACAGGTCACCGATGACGTCACCCATGTAGTCCTCGGGGGTGACGACCTCGACCGACATGATCGGCTCGAGCAGGACGGGGCTGGCCATGCGGGTCGCCTTCTTGATGGCCAGCGAGCCGGCGATCTTGAAGGCCATCTCCGAGGAGTCGACGTCGTGGTAGCTGCCGAAGGTGAGCCGTACCCGCAGGTCGACCATCGGGTAGCCGGCCAGCACACCCGAGGTGAGCGACTCGGTGATCCCCTGGTTGACGGCCGGGATGTACTCCTTGGGGATGACCCCGCCGGTGATCTCGTCGAGGAACTCGTAGCCGCCCCCGGGACCGGTCGGCTCGACCGAGATGACGACGTGGCCGTACTGGCCCTTGCCACCGGTCTGGCGGACGTACTTCTCCTCCACCTTCTCGACGGTCTTGCGGACCGTCTCACGGTAGGCGACCTGGGGCTTGCCGACGTTGGCGTCCACGCCGAACTCGCGCAGCATGCGGTCGACGAGCACCTCGAGGTGGAGCTCGCCCATCCCCGAGATGACCGTCTGGCCCGTCTCTTGGTCGGTGCGCACGCGGAAGGTCGGGTCCTCCTCGGAGAGCGCGTAGAGGGCCTTGCCCAGCTTCTCCTGGTCGGCCTTGGTCTTGGGCTCGACGGCCACGTGGATGACCGGCTCGGGGAACTCGAGGGTCTCGAGCTGGATCGGCTGGTCGGGGTCGCAGAGCGTGTCGCCGGTCGTGACCTGCTTGAGCCCGACCGCGGCGACGATGTCGCCGGTGCGGATCGCGTCGAGGTCCTCGCGGTTGTTCGCGTGCATCAGAAGGAGGCGGCCGAGGCGCTCCTTGCGCGAGCCCTTCGTGGTGTTGATGACCGTCTCGCCCTTCTCCAGGGTGCCCGAGTAGACGCGCAGGTAGGTCAGCTTGCCCACGTAGGGGTCGGTCATGATCTTGAAGGCCAGGGCGCTGAAGGGCTCGGCGTCGTCGGGCTTGCGCTCGACCACGTCCTCCTTGCCCGGGAGCGTCCCCTGGGTCGGGGGCAGGTCGAGCGGGCTGGGCAGGAAGTCCACGACCGCGTCGAGCATCGGCTGGACGCCCTTGTTCTTGAAGGCGGTGCCGTTGAGGATCGGCACGCAGTGGCCCTCGATGGTGCCGCGGCGCAGCGCCCGGCGCAGGTCCTCGACGGTGACCTCCTCGTCGCTGAGGACCTTCTCCATCAGGTGGTCGTCGAAGGTCGTCAGGACGTCGATCAGCTTGCCGTGGTACTCCGCGGCCTGGTCCTTCAGGTGGTCAGGGACGTCGACGACCTCGAACGACTCGCCCTTCTCGTCGTGGTAGATGATCGCCTTCATGGCCGTCAGGTCGACCACGCCCTGGTAGTCGGCCTCGGCCCCGATGGGCAGCTGGACGACGGCGGGCACGCAGTCGAGGCGGTCCTCGATCATGTCGACGCAGCGGAAGAAGTCGGCGCCGACCCGGTCCATCTTGTTCACGAAGCAGATCCGCGGCACGGAGTACTTGTTGGCCTGGCGCCAGACCGTCTCGGTCTGGGGCTCGACGCCGGCGACGGCGTCAAAGACCGCGACCGCCCCGTCGAGCACACGCAGCGAGCGCTCCACCTCGACGGTGAAGTCCACGTGGCCGGGCGTGTCGATGATGTTGATCCGGTGGCCGTTCCAGTAGCAGGTCGTCGCGGCCGAGGTGATGGTGATCCCGCGCTCTTGCTCTTGGACCATCCAGTCCATGGTCGCGGCGCCCTCGTGGACCTCGCCGATCTTGTAGTTCTTGCCGGTGTAGAAGAGGATGCGCTCGGTCGTGGTCGTCTTGCCCGCGTCGATGTGGGCCATGATGCCGATGTTGCGCAGCTTCTCCAGGGGATACTCACGGGGGGCCATCGGGGTTCCTTACCAGCGGTAGTGGGCGAAGGCCTTGTTGGACTCGGCCATCTTGGCCATGTCCTCGCGCCGCTTGACGGCCGCCCCGACGCCGTTGGCGGCGTCCATGATCTCGTTGGCCAGGCGCTCGGCCATGGTCTTCTCGCGGCGCTTCTTCGCGAAGTCGGTCAGCCAGCGGATGCCCAGGGTCGTCGAGCGGCGCGGGCGCACCTCGACCGGCACCTGGTAGGTGGTGCCGCCGACGCGGCGGCTGCGCACCTCGAGCTCGGGGCGGACGTTCTCGAGCGCCCGCTTGAGCGTGGCGATGGGGTCCGAGCCGGTCTTCTGCTCGACCTGCTCGAGGGCGGTGTAGACGATCCGCTCGGCGATCGTGCGCTTGCCGCGCTCGAGCACCTTGTTGATGATCTGGGTGACCAGGACCGACTTGTAGATCGGGTCGGCCGGGACCTCCCGGCGCACGGCGGGGCCCTTGCGAGGCATCAGCTCTCCCTCTTGGCGCCGTAGCGGCTACGGGCCTGCTTGCGGTCGCGCACGCCCGAGGTGTCGAGGGCGCCGCGGATGATCTTGTAGCGCACGCCCGGCAGGTCCTTCACGCGGCCGCCGCGCACGAGCACGATCGAGTGCTCCTGGAGGTTGTGGCCCACCCCCGGGATGTAGGCCGTGACCTCGACCCCCGAGGTCAGACGGACGCGAGCCACCTTGCGCAGGGCCGAGTTCGGCTTCTTGGGCGTGACGGTGTGGACGCGGGTGCAGACCCCACGACGCTGCGGGGCCCCCTTCAGGGCCGGCGTCTTGGTCTTGCTGACCTTGTCCTGTCGGCCCTTACGGACCAACTGCTCGATGGTGGGCACGCGAAACCTCTCTCGTAATTTCTCTCACTCGGGGCGCCCCGGGGCCACCCGGAGCGGACTAGCAATCCTACGCCCGTTCCCGGGGATCCGGCAAGCCCGGCGGACCTTCCAGCCTACAGGGCCTGTCCGCCGAACCGGTCCTCCGGGTTCTCCAGGTCGTTCTCGGGCAGCGCCGACTCGTCGTAGGTGGCCGTCCCGATGTTCTGGAAGGCCGCCAGGTCGGCGCTGAAGGTGTCGTCGCCGGTGAGCTCGCCGAGCAGGCTCGCCAGGTCGAGGTCCTCCTCGGAACCCCGGGCCCACTCGGGCAGCATCTCGGCGTCGGGCATCTCCAGGCGCAGCTCACGCTCGTTGTAGTAGTCGAGCCCCGAGCCGGCCGGGATCAGCTTGCCGATGATGATGTTCTCCTTCAGCCCGACCAGTGAGTCGTGCTTGCCCTCGATCGCCGCCTCGGTCAGCACCCGGGTGGTCTCTTGGAAGGAGGCCGCCGAGAGCCACGAGTCGGTCGCCAGCGACGCCTTGGTGATCCCCATGAGCTGGGCGCGGCCGTCGGCCGCCTCCTTGCCCTGGGTCTCGAGCTCGTCGTTGGTGTCGTTGAAGGTCTTCACGTCGATCAGCGCCCCGGGCAGCCACGCCGAGTCCCCGGCGTCGACGACCTGGACCCGACGGGTCATCTGG
>NCBE01000003.1 GCA_002255565.1 Actinobacteria bacterium 21-73-9 | reverse complement strand
GTCAACCCGGACCTGATGCTGATCTCGCCGCTGATGTTCCAACAGGCCGTCTACAACCTCGCGGGCGACGTGCTGCTGAACATCGCGCAGGACCAAGCCGATCGCGGGTTCTTCTCTGAATACCGAGACCGGCTGGGCCTCAACGACTTCGTGCCGGGCATGATCGGCAGCGCGTCCGACACCGGCACGTCGCAGGCGCTGGCCAACCCGGACTGGGTGCGCACCCTGACCTTGGGCAACCTGCAGAACCTGAAGACGCCCTACGGCCGCGCCTACCTCGCCATCGCGCAGAACTACGGCACCTGGTTCGCCATGAGCTGACGGAGGCCACGATGAGCGTGCTGCGCCTCGGCGTCGTGGACATCCCCTATGTGCGCCGCCCGACAGCGGTTGCGGTCAACCGGGCCGCCAAGGGCAGCGGCGAGCCGGCCACCACTGGTTCCGTCGCGCAGATCCTGGAAGACCGCTACCACGTCATGGAGGTCTTCTACGAGACGCACGCGGAGGTGATCGGCGACCAGATCGCCAACTCCATCGCGGGCGCGATCGAGACGCTGAACATGGGCGGCACGCCGGCCGATCCCTTCGCCTCCGCCGCCGAGGGATTGCGCGAACAGTTCCACGACTTCATCAGCAGCGCCGCGATCGAGGGCCTCGGCATTCCCGGCGTGCCGACGAAGGCCGCTCTGGAGGGCGTCAACCACCGCCTCAAGTCCGGGCGCGGCCTGCGCCGGCCGAGCTTTCGCGACACCGGCCTATATCAGGCCAGCTTCCGCGCCTGGACGGAACAGGGCTGATGCCGAGCGTCTATGAAAGCATGACGGCCGGCGGCCAACGCGGCGCTGACACCGAGGCGCTGCGCCAGCTATCGCTCCAGACGATCGAGCTGGTCAGCTACCGGCTGCAAGTGCTCCCGCTCGACGGCTCCGTGTTCTGGCTACGCGGCGCGGCGATCGAGCCGATCAAGGGGTCGCTGCACTTTTCGACTGATCGCCGGCAGAACGAAGACGAGACGATATCGGTCAACACCGTGCTGCTGACCACGCCCGTCGAGGTGACGGCGTTCAACGCGATCGGGCCGCGCCTGATCCTGGTCGCCGAGGTCAAGACCGGCCCGGTCGGCGCCGAGGTGCCGCTGCGGGTCGCCTTCACCCGACAGGCCGGGTTCTACAAGTCGGCCGGGCTTTGGCACTACAGCGGCGAAAGCCTGCACCCGGCGCTGGCGACGCAGTTGATCGAGACCGGCGATGCGCTGCCGCTCTCGACGCAGATCGTGTCGAACAGCCTGCCGGCATGGCTCGCCCTGGCCACCTACGACCCGCCCTGGCTCAACGCGGGCAACCCGGGCTTCGTGCTCTACCCCTCCTTCGCGGTGCCGCAGAACGCGGTCGCGCCCTACGGGTCGGTGCATATCGAGCCGGAGAGCACGGAGGCGGTGCAGGCCATTTCCAGCGTCGTGCCGGACCTGCGCACCGGCGGCTACACCGTGGCGCAGCTGATGCGCGATCGGGTGCGGGTGACGCTCTACGGCGGCCACAACGACGACGGCATCAGCTTCCTGCGCATGGTCGAGCAATACAGCCTCGACACCGGCGTGATCGGCATCACGAACCTGCCGGCGGTGCGGGACGGCAAGCGGCGGCAGCCCGAGTTCGGCATCCTCGCGCAGCAGAAGGTCGTCAACTTCGAAATCACCTACAACCAGGCGCGCATCGCGGACGTGGCCCGGCAGCTCATCACCTCCGCGAGCATCTCCATCACCGCGGCCCCCTGAAGGAGCGACCATGTCTCAGCAGAACTTCACCCGCACCGGCGCCAACGGCGAGGGCATCGTCAGCGACGGCGGCGTTTCGCGGACGCTCGACGTCACCACCGCCACCGTCATCAAGGCGTCGTCCGGCCGGGTGTGCAACGTCAACGTGATCGTCGCCGGCAGCACCGCGGGCACGGTCAACGACGTGGCCACGACCGGGGGCGCCGCCGCGGCCAACCAGGTCGCGACGATTCCGGATGCGGTGGGCAACTATTCGATCCAGATGCCCTGCCTCACCGGCATCGTGGTGGTTCCCGGCACGGGTCAGACCGTCGCCGTATCCTACATCTGAGCGTAGGGGGTTCAGGCCGTGAGCGGCAGCGCGACGAACATCGTCAATGTCATCGAGTCGGTAACGGTCGCCGCGGCGCCGTCCACGCTTCAGTCCACGGCCGCGCTCGTCTCCTTGGGGGGCACCACGGCCGCGGTCAACAGCCTGTCGCTGCTGACGCAGGCCAGCGACTTGGCGCTGATCAAAAGCGGCGCCGGCAACTCGACCGAGTTGCAGAACAACGTCTATGCGTTCTACGGCCAGGGGGCGGCGCTGCCGCTCTACGTCCTGGAACTCGGCACCGGCGGCACGGCGGCGACGCTCCAGACCTGGATCAACGCCAACCTGCAGACCGTCTATGCGTTCACCACGCCCGCCGCGTGGGATACCGTCGTCACCATCCCCGCGCCTGCCACGCCGACGCTTGGCACGGTTTCTGGCGGCACGCTGTCGGGGGCGACCTACTACGTGAAGATCACGTATGTGAACGGCATAGGCGAAACGCTGCCGTCCACCGAAGCAAGCGAAGCCGTCCCGGCCAACTCCCTTCTCGTGGTGGATAGCCCGACCGCGCAGGCCGGCGCCACGGGCTACAACGTCTATGTCTCGACCACCACCGGGACGGAGACGAAGCAGACCCCGACGCCGATCGCCATCGGGACGAACTGGACCCTCCCGACCACCGGCCTCGTGACGGGCGGCCCGCTGCCGACCACGAACACCACCGGCAGCGAGTTCGCCGGCGTGCTCTCGGCCTTCAGCAGCCCGTCCTCGCGGGTCTACTTCTTCCTGCTGAGCACGGTGAACACCTACTCGCAGTATGCCGGCATCAAGGCGGCAAACGTGAGCGTGCCCTCGCCGACCGCGGCGAGCACCGAAGCGCCACACGTCGCCGAGATGTATCAGTTCGTCTCGAACGCGCCCTCGGCCGTCTCGCCGATGCGCCAGCAGGATTTTCGCTTCGCCTACGGCGTGACGGCGTGGCCGCTGCTGAACAACCAGACGACCCTGACCGAGCTGCTGACCGCCAACGTCAACGTGATCCTGACCGGAGCCGAGGGTGGCATCTCCAACACCATCCTCCGCAACGGCACGATGATGGACGGCAACGACGCCTCGGTCTGGTGGGAGGCCCTTCTGGCGGTCGAGCAGCAGGTCGTGACCAACGGCGTCGCCTGGGGCGTGATCAACCCGAACCTGCCGATCACCCTGACGGCGATCCCCTTCGTCACCTACGCGACGGCCAACCCCGGCGACTACAGCAAGGGCATCTACAATGGCCTCGCCTTGACCTGCACGCCGATGCGCGGCTTCCGCGAGATCACGTTCAACCTCACAGTCCAGCTCTAGCGGCGGGGTCGCATCATGTCCGGAACCACCACGACGGCCGCCGCGAGCAACCCGCTGATCGCGCAGGGGACGCTCAACCGCGTCGCCGGCCGGGTCGTATTCGCGAACCTGCTGGCGCTCAACGTTATGCCGTCCAACCTCGGCCAGCGCGGCATCTCGCTGCGCGTCACCGGCGAGCCGACGACGATGATCGAGACGATGACTGGCATGATCACCTCGCCCGCCCCCTTCGTGCCGGTCGATGTCATGATCCCGCTGCTGCGCACCCAGCCACTGGCCAACGCCTGGCAGTCGCAGATCGTCCTCTACTCGGTGCTCGGCAACGTCACGATCTACACCGACGCGCCGACCTACTCGCCCTACGCCCTCAACAACGTCGGCGTCACCGCCATCGGCGATCAGACATTTGACGGCAAGGAGGGGACGATCACCTACACGCTGAAGGGCACCCTGCCGATCAACAACCAGCTTTGGCAGCTCACCTGATGCAGATCGACCGCGACCTGAACCTCGTCATCGAGATCGAGGGCGCGTCCGGGGTCGTGCATCTGCACTCGATGCCGATCGCGCGCGAGGTGTTCAAGGCGCACTACCGGCTGATCGCCCGCACGCATTCCGAGATCGAGGGGCTGGGCCTCGCCTACGCGCGCGGGCTCGCCGGCCTGGGCGCCCGGACCCACCTCGTGGCCCGGGACCGCGGGCGCGCCGAGGTCGTGCGCGCCGCGCTCGTCGAGGCGACCGGCAATCGCGCGGTCGAGGTGTGGGTGTGCGACCTCGCGGCGCCGCGGGCGGTGGCGGCCCTCTCGCGCGAGCTCGCCGGGGCGATCCCGCGACTCGACGTCCTCATCCACAACGCTGGGGCGATCGCCCCGGCCCGCGCCGTGCGCGACGGGATCGAGACGACCGTCGCGGTCCAGCTGCTCGCGCCCTACCTCCTCACCGGGGCCCTCCGGGACGCGCTGGGCGCCGCCTCGCCGGGGCGGGTGGTCCTCGTCGCCTCGGGCGGGATGTACGCCGAGCCCTTCGACCTCGAGCGCCTCGAGCGCCTCGCCCGCCTCGAGGGGCCCTTCGACGGCGTGCGCGCCTACGCCCAGGTGAAGCGGGCCCAGGTCGTGCTGGCCCGGGCCTGGGCGCACCGGTGGCCGGCCGACGAGGTCGCCGTCGTCGCCCTGCACCCCGGGTGGGCCGACACCCCGGGGCTCGAGCGCTCCCTGCCCGTCTTCCACCGGGTCCTGCGGCCCCTCCTGCGCCGCCCTGACCAGGGGGCCGACACCGGCCTGTGGTTCGCCGGCGCCCCGGGCGCCGCGGCCCTGAGCGGGTCGTTCCTCTTCGACCGGCGCCCGCGCTCGACCGAGCGCCTGGCGAGGACCCGCTCGTCGGACCCCCGGGGCGACGAGGCGCGGCTGCTCGGATGGCTCGCGGGGCTCGCCGGGGGACTCGAGGGGGAGGATTAGCCCTCGTTCGACCGGGCGGGGGCGCCGTTATCCTGGGTGGGCGGCTCACCGTCGCCGGCGCTTTTGCGCTCCCGGGAGTTTCCGGTAGACTTGTGAGCCGACCTCGCGGGCCGCCGCGGGGTCTTCCGTGCGGGCGTTGACCTCGCGCGCCGTTGTGCCCGAGCAAGGAGAAGGACCTGAGCAAGCAGAAGGAAGACGCGTTCACCGTCGAAGGCACCGTCGTGGAGCCCCTGCCGAACGCCATGTTCCGGGTAGAGCTGGAGAACGGGTACACCGTCCTCGCCCACAGCTCCGGGAAGATGCGCATGCACCGCATCCGCATCCTCCCCGGCGACAAGGTGCAGGTGGAGATCACCCCCTACGACATGACCCGCGGTCGCATCACCTACCGCTACAAGTAGCTCCCGTCCACGAGTCCAGGAACGAAATGAAAGTCCGCGCGAGCGTGAAGCCGATCTGTGAGAAGTGCAAGGTGATCCGACGGGCCGGCGTGGTCCGCGTGATCTGTGAGGCGAACCCGCGCCACAAGCAGCGCCAGGGCTAGGAGAGAAGATGGCTCGAATCGCAGGCGTCGACATCCCGCGCGACAAGCGCACGGTGATCGCGCTGACCTACATCTACGGCGTGGGCACGACCATCGCCCAGCAGATCTGCGCCTCCACCGGCGTGAACGAGTCGACGCGCGTGAAGGACCTCACCGACGCCGAGGTGAACGCGCTGCGCACCTACATCGACCAGAACGTCACCGTCGAGGGCGACCTGCGCCGCGACGTCGCCCAGGACATCAAGCGCAAGATGGAGATCAACTCCCTCCAGGGCATCCGCCACCGCAAGAACCTGCCGGTGCACGGCCAGCGCACGCGGACCAACGCCCGCACGCGCAAGGGACCGCGGCGCACCGTCGCCGGCAAGAAGAAGGTGACCAAGTAATGGCCAAGCCCACCGCCGCCCGCAAGACGCGCAAGAAGGAGCGCAAGAACGTCGCCTTCGGCGTCGCGCACATCAAGAGCTCCTTTAACAACACGATCGTCTCGATCACCGACCCCGAGGGCAACGTGCTCTCGTGGGCCTCGTCGGGCCAGGTCGGCTTCAAGGGGTCGCGCAAGTCCACCCCCTACGCCGCCCAACTGGCCGCCGAGAAGTGCGCGCGCGCGGCGATGGAGCACGGGGTGAAGAAGGTCGACGTGCTCGTGCGCGGGCCGGGCTCGGGTCGCGAGACCGCGATCCGCTCGATCGCCGCGACGGGCATCGAGGTGGTGGCGATCAAGGACGTGACGCCGCTGCCGCACAACGGGTGCCGCCCCAAGAAGCGGCGCCGGGGTTAGGAAAAGTACGAATGGCTCGTTACACAGGTCCCGTCTGTCGCCTCTGCCGGCGTGAGCGCACCAAGCTCTATCTGAAGGGCGAGCGGTGCTTCTCACTCAAGTGCCCGGTGGCTGAGAACTCCGACCGGCGCATGCGCGCCTTCCCCCCCGGGATGCACGGGCGCGACCGCCAGCGCCAGGGCTCGGAGTACCTGACCCAGCTGCGCGAGAAGCAGAAGGCCCGCCGCACCTACGGCGTGCTCGAGAAGCAGTTCCGCAACCTCTACGAGGAGGCCAACCGTCGGCCCGGCATGACCGGCACGACGCTGCTGCAGCTGCTCGAGACCCGACTCGACAACGTCGCCTTCCGCGCCGGGTGGGGCGCCTCGCGCGCCCAGGCCCGCCAGTTCGTGCGCCACGGCCACGTGAGCGTCGACGGCAAGCGCGTGGACATCCCCTCGTACCGGGTGAAGCCCGGCCAGGTCGTCACCCTCAAGGCCTCCACGCGCGAGAACTTCAACGTGAAGCGCAACCTCGACGTCTTGGACCGCACCGTCCCGGGCTGGCTCGAGGTCGGCGAGAACGGGTTCGCCGTGACCATGCGCGCCATCCCGGCGCGCGAGCAGATCGACGAGTCGATCCGCGAGCAGCTCATCGTCGAGCTGTACTCGAAGTAAACGCCCTCGATACCCCAGGAGTACCCATGCTGATCATCCAACGGCCCACCGTCGAGGCGCTCGGCGACGAGGTCGCCAACCGGCAGACCTTCGCCATCGGCCCGCTCGACCCCGGCTTCGGCCACACCCTCGGCAACTCGCTGCGCCGCACCCTCTTGTCGTCGATTCCCGGCGCGGCCGCGACGAGGGTGAAGTTCGACGTCGTTCTGCACGAGTTCGGCGTCATCGAGGGCGTCAAGGAGGACGTCCAGGACATCACCTTGAACCTGAAGGACCTGCTCGTGCGGGTCCACTCCGACGAGCCCGTCACGCTGCGCCTCGACAAGCGCGGCGAGGGCCCGGTCACCGCCGGTGACCTCTCGACGACGGCCGACGTGGAGATCCTCAACCCCGACCTGCACCTCGCGTACCTCACCAACCCCAAGGCGGCCCTCGGCTTCGAGCTGACCGTCGAGCGGGGCAAGGGCTACGTCGGCGCGGAGTTCAACAAGGGCGCGTCGGCCATCGGGGTTATCCCGCTCGACGCCGTCTTCTCGCCCGTGCGCCGGGTGAGCTACGAGGTCGAGCCGGTGCGCGTCGAGCAGTCGAAGGACTTCGACCGCCTCGTGATCGAGGTCGAGACCGACGGCTCGATCAGCGCGCGTGAGGCTTTGGCCTCGGCCGGCAAGACCCTCGGGTCGCTCATCGCGCTCATCGCCTCGTTCGACGAGGAGGCACCGGCGCTCGAGCTCGGCGACGTGGGCAGCGCCCAGGCCGCCGCCAGCGAGCTCGACATCCGGATCGAGGAGCTGGGGCTCACCGAGCGCTCGCGCAACTGCCTGAAGCGCGCCGGCATCAACACGATCGCCCAGCTCGTGAACGCCACCGAGCGCGACCTCACCTCGATCACCAACTTCGGGGCGACCTCGCTCAAGGACGTGATGGACCGCCTCTCCGAGCGCGGCCTCGAGCTGCGTCAGGAGGACTGACCGTGCGCGCCACGCCGACCAGGGGCCGCCGCTTCGGCGGCGACGCCGCCCACCAGAAGGCCATGATGGGCAACCTCGTGGCCTCGATGATCGCGGCCGAGTCGATCGTCACCACCGAGGCCAAGGCCAAGGCCCTGCGCCCGGTCGTGGAGAAGGTCGTGACGGCGGCGAAGAACGCGCCCGAGGGCTCGGTCCACGCGCACCGGCGCGTGGTCGCCCTCATCCGCGACAAGGACATGGCCCACAAGCTCTTCACCGAGATCGCCCCGCGCTACGCGGAGCGGCCGGGGGGCTACACCCGCATCTTGAAGCTCGGACCGCGTCAGGGCGACAACGCCCCGATGGCGCGCATTGAGTTCGTCTGATCCAGTAGCCGCCACCCGCCGGTGGCGACTGGACCTGGCCTACGACGGTCGGGCCTTCAGCGGCTTCGCCTACCAGCCCCGTCTCGAGACGGTGGCCGGAGCCCTGCGAGAGGTCCTCGCGCGCACGCTGCGCCTCGAGGCCGAGCCGACGATCGTAGGCGCCGGGCGCACCGACGCCGGTGTCCACGCGCTCGGCCAGGTCGTCCACGTCGACCTGCCCGCGCGGCCCCCCACCCGCCACGCCCTCGAGCCCGCGCGCCTCGTCGCCTCGCTCAACGCCCAGTTGCGCGGGCGCATCCACGTGATCGCGGCCACCCCGGTCGAGGACTCGTTCCACGCGCGCTTCTCGGCCACCTGGCGGGCGTACCGCTACCTGGTCTGTGTCGACGGCGCCCGGCTCGACGCGCTCGACGCGCTCTGGTGGAGCGTGCCCGGACCCCTCGACCTCGCGGCGATGAACGCCGCGGCCGCCGAGGCGCTCGGCACCCACGACTTCCGCTCGTTCTGTCGGCGCGCGCCGCGGACCGGACCGGACGACCCGATCACCCGGCTCGTCTTCGAGGCGCGCTGGCGCCCCGTGGACGACCCGCTCGAGCTCGCCCCGGGCGGCGCCTTCGTGCGCCTCGACATCCGGGCCCAGTCGTTCTGTCACACCATGGTCCGCTCCCTCGTCTCGACGATGGTGGCGATCGGCCAGGGTCGACTCGCCCCGGACACGGTGCGCCGGCGCCTCGCCGGGCCCGACCGCGACCGGCTGCCCGCCCCCGCCCCGCCGTCGGGTCTGGCCCTCCTCGCGGTGGGCTACGACGAGGAAGCGTCGTAGGCTGGTCTGCGTGACTCTAAGCGCCTTCGGGGCCATGCCCCTCGACCTCGACGGGGCCGTCCGGGCCCAGGACGACCTCTTTCGCCACGTGAACGGCCGGTGGATCGCGACGACCCCGATCCCGTCGGACCGCGCCCGCTACGGCGCCTTCGACGAGTTGCGCGAGGCCTCCGAGCGGGCCGTGCGCGAGATCCTCGAAGACGCCCGCACGGCCGAGGCGGGGACCGAGTTGCGCAAGGTCGGCGATCTCTACGGCGCCTTCATGGACGAGGCGGCGGCCGAGGCGCGCGGCGCCGAGCCGCTCGCGGGACCCCTCGGCGAGGTCGCGGCCCTCGACTCGGTCCCGGCGCTGATGCGCCTGCTCGGCCGGTGGGCCCGCGAGGGCGTGGGCGGCTTCCTCGGCCTCGCCGTCGAGGCCGACGCGACGGACCCGACGCTCAACGTGCTCTGGCTCGGCCAGGCGGGGATCTCGCTGCCCGACGAGAGCTACTACCGCGAGGATCAGTTCGCCAGCGTGCGCGAGGCCTTCACCGGCCACGTGGGACGGATGCTCGCGCTCGCCGGGCTGTCGGACGCCCCCGCGCGCGCGGCGCGGGTCGCCGAGCTCGAGTCGGCGATCGCCGCGCACCACTGGGACGCGGTGCGCTGCCGGGAGGTCGAGCAGATCTACAACCCGATGTCGATCGAGGAGGTCGGCGTCCTCTTCGACGGGGTGGGCGTGGCCCGCTTCGCCGACTGGTGGGGCGAGACCGGCCTCGAGGGCCGGGCCCGGCACACGGTCGTGAACCAGCCGGACTTCGTCGAGGGCGTGGCGGGGCTCCTCGTCGACGAGCGCCTGGACGCGTGGCGGGACTGGCTCGCCTACCACGTCGTCGCGAGCCACGCGCCGTACCTGTCGCGAGCCTTCGTCGAGGAGAACTTCGACTTCTACGGCCGGACCCTCTCGGGCACGCCCGAGATGCGCGAGCGCTGGAAGCGCGCCGTCGGCTTCGTCGAGGGCGTGATGGGCGAGGCGGTCGGGCGGGCCTACGTCGAACGCCACTTCCCGCCGAGCGCGAAGGCCCGGATGGACGAGCTCGTCGCCAACCTCGTCGCGGCGTACCGCGAGAGCATCTCGGCGCTCGAGTGGATGAGCGAGGCCACGCGCGTGAGGGCCATCGAGAAGCTCGAGGCCTTCGACACCCACATCGGCTATCCGCGCAAGTGGCGCGACTACTCGGCCCTCGAGGTGGATCGGGACGACCTGATCGCCTCGGTGCGCCACGCCACGGCCTTCGCCTTCGACTACGAGGCGGACAAGCTCGAGGGGCCGGTCGACCGCGACCTGTGGGAGATGACCCCCCAGACGGTCAACGCGTACTACCACCCCCTGCGCAACCACATCGTCTTCCCCGCGGCGATCCTCCAGCCGCCCTTCTTCGACGAGACTCGCGACGAGGCGGCGAACTACGGCGGCATCGGCGCGGTGATCGGCCACGAGATCGGCCACGGCTTCGACGACCAGGGCTCGAAGTTCGACGGCGCGGGTCGACTCGAGAACTGGTGGACCGACGAGGACCGCGCGGCCTTCGAGGTGCGCACGAACGCCCTCATCGCCCAGTACGACGGGCTCGTCCCCGCCGAGGTCCCCGACCAGCACGTGAACGGGGCCCTCACGGTGGGCGAGAACATCGGCGACCTCGGGGGGCTCGGCATCGCCTGGAAGGCCTACCGGCTCTCCCTCGGGGGCGCCGAGGCCCCGGTCGTCGACGGGCTCACCGGGGCCGAGCGGTTCTTCCTCGCCTGGGCCCAGGTCTGGCGCAGCCAGGCCCGGCCCGAGGAGGTGCGCCGCCTGCTCGCGATCGACCCCCACTCGCCCGGGGAGTTCCGCTGCAACCAGATCGTGCGCAACCTCGACCCCTTCTACGAGGCCTTCGGGGTCGGCGAGGGCGACGCTTTGTACCTCGCGCCGGGGGACCGGGTCACGATCTGGTAGGCGGCGAGGGCCCCGTCGCTGGTCGGGGCGGGGAACTTGCCCGCACGCCCGGGGATTCCCTAGGATGGAGAGTCCCGTGTCCGCCGACCGGACCTCGTGAAGGAAGAACCGTGAAGACGTACTCCCCCAAGGCCGCCGATCTGACGCGCCGCTGGCTGGTCGTCGACGCCGAGGGCCTCGTGCTCGGGCGGCTGGCCTCGACGGTGGCCTCGCTGCTGCGCGGCAAGCACAACCCCTACTACGCCCCGCACCTCGACACCGGCGACAACGTCATCGTGGTGAACGCCGACAAGGTCGTGGTCACCGCCAACAAGGCCGGCCAGAACTTCCACTACCGCCACTCGGGCTACCCGGGCGGCCTGCGCAAGACCTCGTGGCGGACCTTGCTCGAGGACGACCCCGTGGCGCTCGTCGAGGCGGCCGTGCGCGGCATGGTCCCGAAGAACCGCCTGGGCCGCGCCCAGATGGGCAAGCTCCACGTCTACGCCGGACCCGACCACCCCCACGCGGCCCAGCAGCCCCAGCCCTTCGACACCGCGGCGATCCGCCGCTAAGGAGTGACCGTGACGACCCCGCTGACCCAGAAGACCGGACGGCGCAAGGAGGCCGTGGCCCGCGTGCGGCTGCGCCCGGGCACCGGCACCATCACGATCAACGCCCGCGCCTTCGACAACTACTTCACCTCGGCGACGCACCGCCAGATCGTCATGGAGCCCCTGCGCCTGCTCGACACCCAAGAGACCTACGACGTCGACGCCACCATCGAGGGCGGCGGCGTGGCCGGTCAGGCCGGCGCGCTGCGCCTGGGCATCGCCCGCGCGCTCGTCGAGGTCGACGAGGGCTCGCGCCCGGCCCTGAAGAAGGCCGGCCTCCTCACGCGCGACGCGCGCAAGAAGGAGACGAAGAAGTACGGCCTGAAGAAGGCCCGCAAGGCGCCCCAGTACTCGAAGCGCTGATGTCGCGGCCCGTGCGCTTCGGCACGGACGGCATCCGCGGGCGGGCCGGCGAGGTCGTCACCGACGAACTCGCCTACCGGCTGGGCCGCGCGGTGGCGACGGTCTTCTCGGTCCCGGTCTTCGTCGGCTACGACACCCGCGAGAGCTCCCCGGCGCTCGCCGCCGCGGTGCTCCACGGCCTCGACGAGGGCGGAGCCGAGGCGGTCAACCTGGGCTACTTCACCACCCCGGGCGTCGCGGCGATCGCCCAGGTCCGTGGGGGGGTGGGGGTCGTCGTGTCGGCCTCGCACAACCCCTATCACGACAACGGCCTGAAGGTGCTGGGGCTCGGCGGGGCGAAGCTGGACCTCGCGACCGAGTCGGCCGTCGAAGACGCCCTGGCCGCGGCCCCGTCCACCCCGCGCGCGCCCCACCCCACCCCGCCGGTGGACGCGTCGGCCGAGGGCGAGTACGTCGCCTGGATGCGCGCGCGCGTGCCGGTCGACCTCTCGGGCCTCTCGATCGTGCTCGACTGCGCCAACGGTGCGGCGAGCCACGTCGCCCCCGCGCTCTTCGCCGCGACCGGCGCGCGCCTCGAGGTCATCCACGACCGACCCGACGGGCGCAACATCAACGACCACGCCGGCTCGACCGACGTCACGGCGCTCGTGGCGGCCGTCACCGAGCACGGCGCCGACCTCGGCCTTGCGCTCGACGGCGACGCCGATCGCCTCATCGCCGTCGACGCCGAGGGCACGGTGCGCGACGGGGACGACCTGCTCGTCCTGTTCGCCCTCGATCGGCGGCTCCGCGGCGACCTCGACGGCGGGATCGTCGTGACGTCCATGAGCAACCTCGGTCTCCACCGGGCCCTCGGGGCGGCGGGGGTGAGCGTGGTCGAGACCGAGGTCGGGGACCGAAACGTCCTGCTCGCCCTGGACGAGCGGGGCTGGACGATCGGCGGCGAGCAGTCGGGACACCTCATCTTCCGCGACCTCGCCCCGACGGGCGACGGGCTGCTCACGGGCCTGCTGCTCGGCGAGCTCGTGGTCCGGCGCGGCCCCCTCGGCGCGCTCGCGCGCGGCGCGTGGACGCGCGTCCCCCAGGCGCTGGTGAGCCTGCCGCGCGAGTCGGTCGACGTCGAGGAGATCGAGCGCCTCTTCGCCCGCGAGGTCGCCCGCCACGGCCTGGCCGAGGGGGAGAGCCGGCTCATCGTGCGCCTGTCGGGGACCGAGCCCGTGGTGCGCGTGATGGTCGAGGCGACCGACGCGGCGCTCGTCGAGGAGTACGTCGCGGCCCTGGCCGAGATCGCCCGCCCCTAGGGTCCCCGGGGTCCCGCGAGGGCCCCCGGATAGGCTGAGAGCCATGTGCGGGATCATCGGCGTGGTCGGCACGCCCGACGCCCCCGACGCGCTCGACACCCTGCTCGAGGGCCTCGCCCGGCTCGAGTACCGGGGCTACGACTCGGCCGGGGTGGCGCTGGTGCGCCCGGGGGAGACCTGGCGGGCCCGCACCGCCTCGGGCACCGAGTCCGTCCGGGCGCTCGTCGAGGCCTGCGCGCAGGCTCCCTCGGGGTTCGGCTCGGGCATCGGCCACACCCGGTGGGCCACCCACGGCGCCCCCGAGGTCGAGAACGCGCACCCCCACCTCGACTGCTCGGGCCACGTCGCGATCATCCACAACGGGATCATCGAGAACCACGCCGAGCTGCGCGCCGGGCTCGTCGAGCGCGGCCACGCCTTCTCCTCGCGCACCGACTCCGAGGTCCTGGCCCACCTCATCGAAGAGGCGCGCGGCGCCGGCGCCGACCTCGTCGAGGCGATGCGCCAGAGCCTCGCCCTGGTGCGCGGCGCCTTCGCCGTGGCGGCCGTCGACGCGACCGAGCCCGACGTGATCGTCGCCGCCCGGCGGGTCTCGCCGCTCATCGTGGGCACGGCCCCCGGGCGCACCTACCTCGCGAGCGACGTGCCGGCGATCCTGGACCGGGCGAGCGCCTTCTACGCGGTCGACGACGACCAGATCGTGCGCCTCGGGCCGGCCGGCTTCAGCGCCGTCGACCTCGAGGGCGCGCCGGTGCGGCTGCGCCAGCTGGCCATCGACTGGGACCTCGAGACGGCCGAGAAGGGCGGCTTCGAGGACTTCATGACCAAGGAGATCGAAGAGCAGCCCGCCGCCCTCGCCAACACCCTGCTCGACCGGCGACGGGGTGACGGCGCGATCGCCTTCGACGAGCTGCGCGTCGCCGACGACGAGCTCCTCGAGGTGCGCCGGGTCGTCATCGTGGCCACGGGCACCTCGCACCACGCGGCCCTCGTGGCGAAGTACGCGCTGGAGCGCTGGGCCCGGCTCACCACCGAGGTCGACATCGCCAGCGAGTACCGCTACCGCGACCCCGTGGTCGAGGTCGGCACGCTGGTGATCGGGGTGTCCCAGAGCGGCGAGACGATCGACACGATCCAGGCGGTGCGCGAGGCGCGCCGGCGCGGCGCGCGGGTGGTGGCGGTGACCAACGTCGTCGACTCGTCGCTGGCGCGCGAGGCCGACGCCGTCCTCTACACCCGCGCCGGGCTCGAGGTGTCGGTCGCCTCGACCAAGTCCTTCGTCGCCCAGGTGGCCGCCCTCGAGATGCTGGCCCTGCGCCTCGCCCAGCTGCGCGCGACGCTGGCCGCCGGCGACGTCGAGGCCCACGTGCGCGGGCTGGGCGCGGTGGGGGGCCTCGTGGCCACGGCCCTCGCCCGGCGCGACGCCGTGACCGACGTCGCCAAGCAGCTCGTGGGCGCGCGCGACTTCTTCTACCTCGGGCGTCACGTGGGCCTGCCCACCGCGATGGAGGGCGCCCTCAAGCTCAAAGAGCTCACCTACGTCCACGCCGAGGGGTACCCGGGGGGCGAGCTCAAGCACGGGCCGCTGGCGCTCATCGAGCCCGGCGTGGTCGTCGTCGCCGTGGCCACCGACCCCGCGATGTACGACAAGATGCTCTCCAACCTCGCCGAGGTGAAGGCCCGCGGGGCCACGCTCGTCGTCGTGGCGACCGACGACGACGAGACGATCGGGGCCGTCGCCGACTACGTGCTGCGCGTGCCGGCGACCGAGCCCCTCTTCACGCCGATGGTCGACGTGGTGCCCCTGCAGCTCTTCGCCTACGCCATGGCCCGGGGCCTGGGGCGCAACGTGGACCGGCCCCGCAACCTGGCCAAGACCGTCACGGTCGAGTAGTGGCCGCCCGGGGCGTCGGGGTCGACGTGGTGGACGTGGCGCGCTTCGCGCTCGCCCTCGAGCGGCGCCCGCGCATCGTCGAGCGGCTCTTCACCGAGGGCGAGCGCCGCGACGCCAAGGGCCGCGCGGAGCGGCTCGCGGCGCGCTTCGCCGCCAAGGAGGCCGTGATGAAGAGCCTCGGGGTCGGCCTCGGGTCGGTCCCGTGGCGCTCGATCGAGGTGGTGAAGGAGCGCTCGGGCCAGCCCCGGGTCGTGCTGCACGAGGCGGCGGCGGAGCTCGCGGCGCGTCGGGGCGTCGCCGAGGTGCTGATCTCGCTCACCCACAGCGACCTCTCGGCGATCGCCTTCGCCGTGGCCGAGCCGGGGGTCTGATGCCGGCCGAGGGCGTCCACCGTCCGGCCTGGGCCGAGATCAGCCGCTCGGCGCTGCGCCACAACGTGGAGGCGCTGCGCGCGGTGCTCGGCGCGACGCGCCTGTGCGCGGTCGTGAAGGCCAACGGCTACGGCCACGGGGCGACCCTCGTCGGACCGGCCGCGCTCGAGGCCGGGGCCGACCTGTTGGCCGTCGCCCTCGTCGACGAGGGCCTCGAGCTGCGTCGGGTGGGGGTCACGGCGCCGATCCTGCTGCTCGCCGAGATCCAGCCCTCGGCCCTCGACGCCGCGATGGCCAACGACCTCACCCTCACCGTGGGCTCGCTCTCGGGGGCCGAGGCGGTCGTGGCGGTGGCGACGCGGCGCGCCGCCCGGGCCCGGGTGCACCTCAAGGTCGACACCGGCATGCACCGCATGGGCGTCGCCCCCGAGGAGGTCGAGCGCGTCGTCGGGGTGCTCGCGAGCCCCTACGTCGACCTCGAGGGTGTCTACACCCACTTCCCGGTGGCCGACGGCGAGGGCGAGGGCGACCGCGCCTTCACGGGCGCCCAGGTCGAGCGCTTCGACGCGGTGCTCGCCGACCTCGCCGCGCGCGGGGTCGCCCCACGCCAGGTCCACCTCGCGAACTCGGCGGGCAGCCTGGGGTACCCCGCCACGCGCCGCACCCTCGCGCGCGTCGGACTCGCCCTCTACGGCTACCTGCCCGCCGCGTGGCTCGCGGCGGCCCTCGAGGAGCGCGGCGTCGCGCTCGAGCCGGCCCTCACCCTGCGCGCCCAGGTCGTCGCCCGGCGTCGCCTGGCGGCCGGCGAGCGGCCCAGCTACGGGCGCCGCCGCGAGCTCGCCCGCGCCTCGACCGTCGTGACCGTCCCCTTCGGCTACGCCGACGGCTACCCGCGGCGGCTCTTCGAGGCCGGGGCCGAGGTCCTCATCGGGGGGCGCCGCTACCCGCTGGCCGGCGTCGTGACGATGGACCAGGTCCTCGTCGACGTCGGCGACGACGAGGTCGCCCTCGGCGACGACGTGGTGCTGCTCGGCCGCCAGGGCGCCGAGGCCGTGACCGCCGACGAGTGGGCCGCGCGCGCCGGCACCATCAGCTGGGAGATCCTTTGCGGGATCGGCGCGCGGGTGCCTCGGGTCCTGGTGGACTAGCCGTGGAGGTGCCCGAGGGACTGCTCGAGTGCGAACGCTGCGGCCTCAGCCGCTCGCGCACCCGGGTCGTCGTGGGCTCGGGACCCGCCGAGCCCACGCTGCTCGTGATCGGCGAGGCCCCCGGGCGCACCGAGGACGAGGGCGGGCTGCCCTTCATCGGGCGCAGCGGGCGGCTCCTCTTCACGCTGATCGAGGAGGTCATGGGGCTCTCGCGGGACCGGTGCTACGTGACCAACGTCGTCAAGTGCCGCCCGCCCAACAACCGCACCCCGACCCGCGCGGAGGTCGGGGCGTGCCGGCCGTGGCTGCGCTGGCAGTTCGAGCACGTGAGGCCCCGGGCCGTGCTCACCCTCGGCCTCGTCGCCGGCCAGTCGGTACTCGGCTTCTCGGCGCCGATGGGCGCGATGCACGGCCGGCTGGTCACCGTCGCGGGACGGCCCGGACTAGGGACCTATCACCCGGCCGCCGCGCTGCGCAACGGCCCTAGCCTCGTCGAGGTGATGAGGGTGGACCTGGCGACCCTGCGAGAGGCGATGGGCGCGTGATCGAGCGCCACTGCGCCACGGCCGAGCAGACCCGGGCGGCCGGCGAGGAGTTCGCCGCCCTCTTGCGCCCGGGCGACGTCGTTCTGCTCTCGGGGCGGCTCGGGGCCGGCAAGACCACCTTCGTCCAGGGCGTCGCCCGGGGTCTCGGGGTGAGCGAGCGGGTCACCAGCCCCACCTTCACCCTGGTGCGGCCCCACGCGTGCTCGAACAAGCACGGGGTCGCGACCCTGTACCACGCCGACGTCTACCGCGCCGGCTCGCTCGCCGAGGTCTTCGACCTCGACCTCACCGAGCTGATCGACGAGAGCGCGGTCGCCCTGGTCGAGTGGGGCGAGACGGCGGCTCCGGTCTTCGGCGAGGTCTTGACGGTCACCCTCACCGACGACGACGCCGGCGGGAGGCACCTCGCCGTCGCGGGCGCGCTCGTCGCCACGCGCGCTCACGCGCTGACCCGCTGGGCGGGCGCGTGATCGTCCTGGCGATCGAGACGGCCACGCCCGCCTGCGCGCTCGCCCTCGAGGTCGACGGCTCGGTCACCGAGGAGGTCCTCGACCTCGAGCGCCACCACACCGAGGCCCTCGTCCCGGGCGTGGCGCGCCTGCTCGGCGCCGCGGGCGTCGCCCCCGGGGCGATCGAGCGGGTGGTCGTCGATCGCGGCCCCGGCCTCTACACCGGGCTGCGGGTGGGGATCGCCACGGCGCTCGGCCTCGCGCTCGCGACCGGGGCGGATCTCGTCGCGGTGACCTCGCTCGAGGTGCTGGCCGCGGCCGCGGCGCGCGCCGGCGCGCGCGGGGAGCTCGTGGCCCTGGTCGACGGACGGCGCGGCGAGGTCTTCGCCCAGCGCTTCTCCCTCGAGCCGCTGGCGGCTCTCGACGCGCCGCGGGTGCTGCGCCCCGAGGCGCTCGCCCCCGAGCTCGCGGCGCGCCCGGCGCTGCTCGGCGGCGACGGGGCGCTGCGCTACCGCGAGGCCTTCGCCGGTTCCGAGGCGATCGACCTCGCGGTCCCGCCGCCGTCGGCGGCGCTCGAGCTGTCCCGCGGGCGCGACGCGCTCGAGGCGGTTCTCCCGCTCTACCTGCGCGAGGCCGACGCCGTGGCGAACTTCTCGACCCGCACCCGCGCGACGTGAGCGACTGGACGATCCGCGCGGCCGAGCGGCGCGACGTGGGGGCGCTGCTGCGCATCGAGGACGCGGCCTTCCCCGAGCCCTGGACGAGGGCCATGCTGCTCGACGAGATCACCCGGCTCGAGAACCGCCGCTACAGCGTGGCCGACGAGGCCGGCCGGATCGTCGGGTACGTCGGGCTGATGTTCGTGGCCGACGAGGTGCACGTCAACACCCTGGCGACCGTCCCGGGCGAGGAGGGGCGCGGCATCGCCACGAGCCTGCTCGAGGAGGCCCTGGCCGCCGCGCGCGAGCGTGGCGCGCTCCGCGCCACGCTCGAGGTCGCCGCGACCAACGAGCGGGCCCAGGCCCTCTACCGGCGCTTCGGCTTCGCGCCGGTCGGGGTGCGCAAGCGCTACTACGAGCGCACCGGCGAGGACGCCCTGGTGCTCTGGGCCGACCTCGCCGACCCGGCGCCCGACCTACGCTGAGCCCGTGGAGCGGGTGCTCGGGATCGAGACGAGCTGTGACGAGACGGCCGCGGCCGTCGTCACGGCGGACCGGGCAACCCTGAGCTCGGTCGTCGAGTCCTCGATCGACCAGCACCGCGACTTCGGCGGGGTCGTGCCCGAGCTCGCCGGGCGGGCCCACGTCGCCACGATCCGACCGGTCGTCGAGCGCGCCCTCGACGAGGCCGGCCTCGACCCGCGACACCCGGAGCTCACCGGGATCGCCGTCACCGCCGGGCCGGGCCTCGTGGGCTCGCTGCTCGTCGGCCTCTCCTTCGCCAAGGCGCTCGCCTTCGCCTGGGACCTGCCCTACGTCGGGGTGAACCACCTCGAGGGCCACCTCTTCGCGCCCCTGCTCGAGGCGCCCGAGCTCGAGTGGCCCCTCGTGACCCTGCTGGTGTCGGGCGGCCACTCGATGATCGTCGTGCAGCGCGGCCCCGGGGACCACGAGGTCCTCGGCGAGACGCTCGACGACGCCGCCGGGGAGGCCTACGACAAGGTCGCGCGCTGGCTCGGCCTGGGCTATCCCGGGGGCCCGGTCATCGACCGGCTGGCCCGCGAGGGGTCGCCCGCGAGCCTGGCGCTGCCGCGCGGGATGCTCGGCGAGGGCCTCGACCTCTCCTTCTCGGGGCTGAAGACGGCCGTGGTGCGCGCGACCGAGGGGCGCGACGACCTCCCCCTCGCCGACGTGGCTGCGGCCTTCCAGGCGACCCTCGTCGAGCAGCTGCTGCGCAAGCTGCGCGCGGCGCTCGCGCGCCACGACGCGCGCTCGGTGGCCCTCGCCGGTGGGGTGGCCGCGAACTCGGCGCTGCGCGAGGGGGTGACGGCGCTCGCCACCGAGCTCGGGGTCACGGCCCACCTGCCGGCCCTCGCGATGTGCACCGACAACGCGGCGATGATCGCCGCCGCCGGCCTCTACCGGCTCGCCCACGGCGGGGCGAGCCCGCTCGACCTCTCGGCCCGGCCGAACTGGGACCTGCGCGAGGTCGCGTGAGCACGGCCGACGAGCGCTGGGTGCCCCTCGAGGTCACCGACTGCGACCCCGACCCGCTGGCGCAGTTCGCCCGCTGGTACGAAGAGGCGAGGGGCCTCCTCCCCGAGCCCGACGCGGTCTGCCTGGCGACGGCCTCGGCCCGGGGCGTGCCGAGCGCGCGCATGGTCCTCTTGCGCCACCGGGGCCCCGACGCGGTCGGGTGGTACACGAACTACGGGTCGCGCAAGGGCACCGAGCTCGCCGAGAACCCGGTGGCGGCCGTCACCTGGTACTGCGAGCCGCTCGGGCGCTCGGTGCGCGTCGAGGGGCCGGTCGAGGTGATGGCCCCCGAGCTCTCCGACGCCTACTTCGCGGGCCGCCCCCGGGGGAGCCAGATCGGCGCCCACGCCTCGGCCCAGTCGACCCCGCTCGAGGGCCGCGCCGAGCTCGAGGCCCGCGTGGCGGCGGCCGAGGCCCGCTTCGCTGGCCGCGAGGTGCCCCGACCCGAGCACTGGGGTGGCTACCTATTGCGACCGGCCCGGGTCGAGTTCTGGCAGCACCGCGTTAGCCGCCTGCACGACCGGGTCGTCTACACCCCCGACGTCGCCGGCGGCTGGGAGCTCACCCGGTACTCGCCCTGAGTCGGCGCCCGAGACGGCGCTCGAGGGGGATGACGGCGACGACGGTGACGGCCGCGACGGCCCCGGCGAGGACGAAGATCGCCCGGGGCGAGATCGCCGAGAGCAGCGCCCCGCCGATCACCATCGAGCCCATCTGACCCGTCGTGAAGATCCCGCTCGCCGCCGCGAAGACCCGCCCGCGCACCTCGGGGGGCGCCTCGATCGTAAAGAGGACCGAGAACAAGACGTTCACCAGGCCGACGAAGACGCCCATGACGAGCAGCACGGCCCAGAGCATGACGATGTCGACCGAGAGGCCCGCGAGGAAGAGCATCCCCCCGATCACCGCGATGAACGCGAGCGACGCGTTCGCGAGGCGCGCGGGCTCGTGGGGCGCGCGTCCGCCGAGCAGCGCCCCGGCGATCGAGCCCACCCCGAAGGCCGCGCCCGCGACGCCGTAGCCGAGGGGGCTCGCGTGCAGGGTGACGGTGGTGAAGAAGACCTCGCTGACGTTGATGGCCCCGAGCGAGAGCATGAGGACCCCCACCGTCACCACGACCGGGCGCAGGGTGGGGCTCGAGACGATGAAGCGCGCCCCGGCGAGCATCGCCCCGCGCTCGCGCGCCGCGTCGGCGTGCGTGGGGGCGCGCTCGCCGCGCAGCAGCGCGGTGAGGGCGGCCGCGACGAGGAAGCTCACGGCGTCGAGGTAGAGCGGGCCGCTCTGGCCGATGGTGCCCACGAGGAGCCCGCCCAGGGCCGGGCCGATCGCGAGGGCCAGCGAGCCCCCGGCCTGGAGCCCTGACTGGGCCGGCGCCACGTTCTCCAGGCCCACCAGCGAGGGCAAGAGGGCCGAGTAGCCCGGCCGGCTGAAGGCGACGGCCGAGGAGAGGACCGCCATGAGGGCGACCGTCACGACGTCGTTGTGCCAGAGGCCGAGCCCGGCGGCGACGAGCGCCTCGACGACCCCGAGGGCGACGAGCAGGGGCCGCGCCCGCACCCGGTCGACGACGAGCCCGGCCGGCCCGGCGAGCGCCACGAAGGGCAGGGCCCCGGCGATCGAGAGGGCGGCGACCAGCCAGCCGTGGCTCGCGATCCCGCCGTGGGCGACCCGCAAGAGCAGGGTGATCAGGGCCACCTCGTCCCCGAGGGCCGAGACGGTCGCGAGACCGACGAGAAGTCGCAGGTCACGCCGGGCGGCCGGCGGGAGGGCCATGCGCCAGGGTACCCGGCGTTGGCACTCGGGGCCCGTGGCTGCTAAGTTGGCAGTCGGAAAGTTCGAGTGCTAACCGCTCAGGAGGCGATCACCATGCAGCTGCACCCCCTCGAGGACCGCATCGTCGTGCGTCCCAACACCGCCGAGGCGACCACGGCGTCGGGCCTGGTCATCCCGGACACCGCCAAGGAGAAGCCCCAGCAGGGCGAGGTCCTCGCGGTCGGCCCCGGGCGACGCGCCGAGCAGACCGGTGAGGTCATCCCGACGGGCGTCGCGGTGGGCGACACCGTCGTCTACTCCAAGTACGGCGGCACCGAGATCACCGTGGACGGGGAGGACCTTTTGATCCTCTCCAGCCGCGACGTGCTCGCCACGGTCTCGAAGTAGTCGCGAGCGAGAAGGAAGGAAGAGACGATATGTCCAAGCTGCTCAAGTTCGACGAGGAAGCCCGGCGCGGCCTCGAGGCCGGCGTCGACAAGCTGGCCGACACCGTCAAGGTGACCCTCGGCCCCAAGGGCCGCAACGTGGTGCTGGGCAAGAAGTTCGGCGCGCCGACCATCACCAACGACGGCGTGTCCATCGCCCGCGAGATCGAGCTCGAGGACCCCTTCGAGAACATGGGCGCCCAGCTGGTGAAAGAGGTCGCCACCAAGACCAACGACGTGGCCGGTGACGGCACGACGACGGCGACCGTCCTCGCCCAGGCGCTCATCAAGGAGGGCCTGCGCAACGTCGCGGCGGGCGCCAGCCCCTCCGGGCTGAAGCGCGGCATCGAGAAGGCGGTCGAGGCGGCCGTCGCCTCGATCGCGACCCAGAGCCAAGAGGTCGCCGGCAAGGACCAGATCGCCCAGGTGGCGACGATCTCGGCGGCCGACGCGGCGATCGGCGACGTTATCGCCGACGCCATCGACAAGGTCGGCAAGGACGGTACGGTCACCGTCGAGGAGTCGAACACCTTCGGCATCGAGCTCGAGCTCACCGAGGGCATGCAGTTCGACAAGGGCTTCCTCTCGCCCTACTTCGTGACCGACCCCGAGCGCCAAGAGGCCGTCCTCGAGGACGCGTACATCCTGTTCACCAGCGGCAAGGTCTCGGCCGTGCACGAACTGGTGCCGGTGCTCGAGAAGGTCATGCAGGCCGGCCGGCCGCTGCTGATCGTGGCCGAGGACGTCGAGGGCGAGGCCTTGGCGACGCTGGTGGTGAACAAGATCCGCGGCACCTTCACCTCGGTCGCCGTGAAGGCCCCGGGATTCGGCGAGCGCCGCAAGGCGATGCTCCAGGACATGGCGATCCTCACCGGGGGCACGGTCATCTCCGAGGAGATTGGCCTCAAGCTCGACAGCGCCACGGTCGACCTGCTCGGCCGCACGCGACGCGTCGTCGTCACCAAGGACACCACGACCATCGTCGACGGCGAGGGGACCAAGGAGGACGTCGCCGGGCGTGTCGCCCAGATCAAGGCCGAGATCGAGTCCACCGACTCCGACTGGGACCGCGAGAAGCTCCAGGAGCGCCTGGCGAAGCTGGCCGGCGGCGTCGCCGTCGTGAAGGTCGGCGCCGCGACCGAGGTCGAGCTCAAGGAGAAGAAGCACCGCATCGAGGACGCCCTCTCGGCGACCCGCGCGGCCATCGACGAGGGCATCGTCGCCGGCGGCGGCACCGCCCTGGTGCGGGCGCGCGCGAGCGTCGACGAGCTCGTCGCGAAGCTCAGCGGTGACGAGGCGACCGGCGCGAAGATCGTGGCGTCGGCGCTGGAGTCGCCGCTTCGCCACATCGCCCAGAACGCCGGCTACGAGGGCGCCGTCAAGGTGCGCGAGGTCGCCGACGCGAAGGGCAACGTGGGCCTCAACGCCGCGACCGGCGTGCTCGAGGACCTGGTGAAGGCCGGCGTCATCGACCCCGCCAAGGTCACGCGCTCCGCCCTGCAGAACGCCGCCTCGGTGGCGGCGCTGCTGCTCACGACCGAGGCCACCGTCGCCGACAAGCCCGAGCCGCCCAGTGCCGGCGGCGCGGCGGGCATGGGCGACATGGGCGGGATGATGTAGTTCTGTCCGACCCGACGTGCACGAGACCCCCGGGGCGACGCCCCGGGGGTCTCGTGCTGTGGGACCCGTGGGTCGCGACCCGCGGTGGAGTGGTGATGACGCGCCCGTCGGGGCACGAGCTCGTGAGGCGTCCGGGAGTCTCGGCGGGTCTCTCGGGTCGGATGACATGTGCGTAGTTCGCAGCCCCGACTCTGAGTGAGTGACGACCTGAGTCGACGCGCTCGCGTGATCGATCGACGGGCGACGCGCGCGACCCAGGCATCGGCGAGCGCGGTGGTCGTGAGGTGAGCCCAGCGTTTGCACGCCCTCTGGAGACAATTGGGCCCGCGCGGCGCGGCGTGCCGGAGCGGCGATTGAGCCGGACGGTGGTCCTCGCGAGGACGCCCGGTGTTCGAGAGAAGTTTTTTTCCCGGGTCTCGATCGTCTCGCAACGGAGCCTCAACCATTTGACAACACGACCGCGCGCTGGGAGGGTTGCGTCGCAAGGGCGGAGAGGGATGCAATGTCGGTTCACTTCGCCGAGTGGTGCGACGTCCTTGGTCCGGGTCGCAAGCAGAGTCTCTGGTCGCCGCACGCGGTGACGAGTGTCCCTGGCCGGCCCTGGGGCGTCGACACCATCGCCCTCCCCATGGGGAGGGCGATGGACGACCGCTCGCGCGTCGGGCCGACGTGCGTCCGTCATCGCTTCGCGTGCGCCGAGCCGGGTCACCGGTGTCGGCACCGTTACGCGAGGGGAGGTGTGGCGATGGCGGAGTCCCGAGGTGGGACGACCGTCATCGCTCCGTGGGACGTTCTGCGTGCTGAGCGTCCCCGCAGTGAGGGTGGCGTGATGACCCCCGGCTCTTACGTGGTCGCCTGGGCTGGGGCGAGCGAGTGGCGAACCCGACGCCCAGTTCGGACTCTCAAGTGGGGGGTCTATCCATCAACAAGGAGCAGTGCATGAAGCGCTTCATCAGTAAGAAGGTCGCGATTGTCGGCGGCGCTGCCGCCCTCATCGTCGCCATGAGCGGGGCGGCGTACGCCTACTTCACGGCCACGGGGTCGGGAACCGGAACGGCCCAGGTGGGCTACGCGACCAACTGGAAGATCACCAGCACGCCGGGGTCGGGGACGCTGTACCCGGACGCGTCGATCGGCGGCGCCAACCAGGAATCCGTCGGCTTCTCGGTCACGAACGAGGGCAAGGGGGACCAGAACCTCCCGGCGCTCTACGTGCTCGTGGCTAACTCGGACGGGTCACCGTGGTCGTACCAGCCCAACCCGAACGAGCCGGCCTGCACGAGTGCGGACTTCTCCGTCGGTGGCGCCCCGGTGGGCACCCCGTACGAGATCACCTCGGGCGGGGGCATCGGGACGTACACGCCGGGCCAGACGGCGAACGGATCCGTGTCGGTCGAGATGATCGACAATGCGGCTAACCAGGACAACTGCCAGGGGCTCTCGGTCCCGCTGTACTTCTCGACGAACCCGGCACTGTCCATCGACGCGCACCCGAGCCCGGCGGCTGTCGCCGTGGGCAGCAACGTGTCGATCACGACCGACGCGTTCCAGAACTACAACGAGAACTCGAATGGCAGCGAGGCGTTCACCTTCAACAACACCTACCTGTCATTCGTCTCGGCCGGTGACGGCGTGTGTACGGCGAGCACCTCGGGCGTGAACACGACTGAGACGTGCACCATGACCGACATGGCGCACTCGATCAAGTCCGACTCGTTCACCTTCAAGGCGCTGCAGGCCGGCTCGACGACGGTCAACGTGGTGATCTCGATCACGGGCTCGGGCTCGGCGACCACCACCTTCACGGTGAACGCCAGCTGACCTCGGCCACGTTCCCACCGGGCGGGCGTGCCCGCCCGGTGGGGCGCCTCGGGCCCTGGGGCGATGCCCCGGGGCCCGAGGTGGTCCGGTGGTCTCGGCGTGATGAGGGGTAGCCGATCTCGGCAGAGGAGTGACGATGGGGATGTGGCGACGTGGAGGAGTGATCACGGTGGCGCTCGCCGTCGTCGCGGTCGCGCTATCGCTCAGCGCCGCGAGCGCCTTCGGCCACCCCCGTCCACACGACCGCCACGGCGACTCGCCCGCCTTCACCATCTCGAGCGTGGTGTACGCCACCGCCTCCGGGTCTTTCCCGGCCGCGACGTGCTCGGGCCCCGGGGCACTCCTGTACCCCGGGCTCACCCGTTGTCTCATCTTCACCGTGCAGAACCTCCGTCACCACCAGATCACCGTGACTCAGATCACCGCCGCCCTCGACCCGGCCTACCCGAGTCCGCCGCCCGAGTGCGCCGGCGGGTATCTCCAACTGCCGACCTTCACCGGCACCCTCGTCGTACCCGCGATGTCCGCCGCGTCCACCCCCGGTGAACCGCTGACCCTGAAGGACAGCGGGACCAATCAGGACGCGTGCGAGAACTTCCTCTACCACTTCACGTACTCGGGCACGGCGTCGGCGCCCACGAGGACCGACCTCGACCTCTCCGCCACCCCGGATCCCGCCGGGCTGGGTGCTGCGGTGACTCTCAACGCTCACGTGACGGGCGACTCCCACGACGCGAGCGCAACGCCTCAGGGAACAATCGCGTTCTACTTGTGTACGGTCCCGACGTGCACCGGCACGACGAAGCTCTCAAGCGTGCTCGTGGACGAGACCGGCTCCGCGACCTACGCGACCTCCACACTCCCAGAGGGCGAGAACCATCTCTTCGCCGTGTTCACGCCGCTCCTCGGCACCTGGGCCGGAGCGCAGTCTCAGACGGTCGTCGAGGTCGTGGGGTCGGTCGTCGACCACGACCACGACCACGGGGATCACGACGACTCGAGATCACCAGACCTCACCCGAGACCATGGCCATCACCCTCACCATGACTCTTTCACCCTGAGCTGTGGCTCGTCGAGCCGCCCGCACTGTGGGACGGGGCGATGAGCAAGGCACGGAGGGTCGTGCTGTGGTTCGGGGTCGTCGGAGTCGTGTGCGGACTGTCGGGCGCCGCGGTGGCGTACTACTCCGCGAGGGCGTCATCCTCAACGGTGGTGAACGTGGGCAGTGCGAAGGCGGTTTCGGTCGTCGCAGCGACGGGGACGCCCTCGACGCCCCTCTACCCGGGAGGCGTGGGGGACGTCACCTTGACCGTCGATAACCCGAACAGTTTCTCCGTTCGGATCATTGCCCTGGGTCCCTCGCCCGCGGCCTCCGTCACGGCCAAGGGGGGTGTCGGCCCGTGCAGCGTGACCGGGGTGACCGTCTCGTCTCTCACCGGTCTCGACGTCGTCGTCCCACCTGGTGACGGGGATGTGATCGATGTCCCCGGCGCGGTGACCATGGGGCCGGACTCCCAGTCCGGATGCCAGGGGGCGACGTTCAGCGTTCCCGTGTCGCTCACCGTGGAGAAGCCGTGAGTCGCGACCGCACGTCACGTGGTGCCGCGCGCCGCGTCGTGCTGCGAGTCCTCCTCGTCACGGGTGGTCTGGCCGTGGCCGGTGCGTTCGCGGCGTCGGCCTTCTGGCTCGTCCGGGTGGAGTACTCCGGCGCGGCCGCCGCCACGGGAGCGGTCCTCGCGTCACCCCAGGCGGTCTCGGTCAACGAGACCGACGCCACCACGGTGACGGTGTCCTGGAGGGATTCTGGGCCCCCGTTGCCGGGGGAGACCTTCGAGGTCGTGCGCGACCCCGGTCCCAGTCAGGTCGTCATCTGCGACGCGGCGGCCAGTCCGTGCGTGGACGCGGGGCTGACGCCGGGGACCGACTACACGTACGCCGTTACGGGCGTTCTCGACAACTGGCGGTCCTCGGAGGACCCGACGTCGTTCACGGCCCTTGGCGTCACGTCGGCGCGGCCGACGGAGGCGACGTACGGCACGCCGTACGCTTTGACCCTCTCTGCGGTGGGCGGCGATGGCCCCTATACCTGGTCTCTCGCCCCCGGTTCGGCCCCTCTGCCCGACGGACTCGTCCTCCACGGTGACCAGGTGCTCGGGACCCCGACCGCGACAGGCGAGACCGCCGGGATCGTGCTTCGAGCCACGGACGCGTCGGGGGCGACGGTGGACACGCCGTCCTACTCCGTCACCGTCGACCCGGCCACCCTGACGGTCACCGCCTCGCCGACCACCTCCGACTACGGCGCCGCCCCCACGGTCACCCCGATCTACAGCGGGCTGAAGAACGGGGACCAGGCGAGTGTGGTGGTGACGAGTGCGCCGGTGTGCACGAGCTCGGTGCTCGCCACGACCGGGGTCGGGACCTACCCGAACGCCAACACGTGCTCGGGCGGGGCCGCGACCAACTACACGCTCACCGACGTCGCCTCGAGCGCCACCGTCGACCCGGCTCCGTCGACGCCCTAGCATCGACGGCCGCACCCTCTCCATGCGAAGGTGCGTGGGAGCTGCGCGATGCCTGTGTGGCGCTCGCCCCAACGCGATGGTGCGCGTCGACATCTCGAAGGGAGGCGCACTTCGCGGAGCGGCGCGTTACTCTCGACCAACCGCGCAGAAGTCGACAGGAAATTGGAGAAGTTTTTTGCGCTCCTGGTTGCGTGATGTGTGTACGGAGCACTTCCTCTGGTCGTCGCGTTGAGGGGATGCGTGCGGCGGGCTCGACGAGCTGGCGACGTTGCCCACGGCTCCATCAGGTGCTATGAGTGGAACGCGCGATGACGCCTTCGCAGGGGCACCGCGCGACCACGAGACGCCGAGATGACTCCGGCGAGGCGGGAGCACGCATGACGACGGATCGGATCACACGAGCACGGACGGGTCGCGCGCGGTCGTGGGCGACGCGCGCGGTGGTGGCGGCGTGCGTCGCCCTGGGGGCGACGGCGTTGGCCCAGGCGGCCGCTTCGGCGTCGTCGGTCGGCGCAGTGGGCGTCGCGACGACGAGCACTGCGGGCAACGCCTCGACGACCTGGACGGTGACGTTCACGACCTCGGCCTCGGGGGCGCTCTCGGCCGGGGGCACGATCACCCTCACCTACCCAACGGCCTTCATCGTGGCCGCGAGTCCGAAAGTGACCTTCACGACGGGCTTCAGCGGCTGCACGACGGCGACGGGATCGGCGGGGTCGGGCACGCTCGTCGTGACTCTCCCCTCAGGCTGCTCGCTCGCCGCGAGCACCCAGGGCGTCTTTAGCGTCCCGGTCACCAACCCGCCGGCGCCGCAGACCTTCTCGACCAGCCAGTACACGCTCGCGACGAGCGTCGACACGACGAGCTTCGCTGCGACCAGTGCCCCGACGTCGATCACCGCGTCGGGCACCGCCGTGTCGAGCCTCGCGGTCACCGGAGCCGCCACGGCCAACACGGCGGCCTCGCTGACCTACGCCTTCACGACCTCGGCGAGCGGGGCCCTGGCCGCGGGTGACGTCGTGACGGCCCTCGTGCCCGCGGGCTACACGATAGAGAGTGGACTCGGTGCGACCCTGGGGGGTGCGTTCACCTGCACCGGGACCTCGGTGGCGATCACCTACGCCGCCGGTCCCCCCCAGGAAGTCGACGTCACCGTGCCCTCGGGGTGCTCCCTTGCCGACTCGTCGTCGGGCTCGCTGCTCTTCTCGGACGTGACCCCACCGGCCACCACGTCCCTCGTGGCGACAGACTACGCCCTCTACACCTCCGAGGACGCCGGTCTCACGTCCGCCTCGAGCGCTCCGACGACGTTCGCGCCCTCGGGCTCGCTCGTCACGGCGGTGAGCGCGTCGTCGAGCTCGTCGAGCGCCAACGCCGCGGCGACGTGGACCATCGGCTTCACCGACTCGTTCACCGGCACGCTCCAGGCCGGTGACACCGTGACCGCCGCCATCCCGTTCTCCCTCACGGGCATCTCGGCCACGCCCACCGTGACCCTGGCCTCGGGGTTCTCCTGCGCCCCTTCGGCCGTCACGGCGAGCTTCGCCGCGGGGAGCCTCGTCACGACGCTGCCCTCGGGCTGCTCGCTCTCGGGCTCGACGGCGGCCACGTTCAGCTTCGCGGCCACGAACCCGCCGGCGAGCGTCCCGGTCAGTGCGGCGGAGTTCTCGGTCGAGACCTCCGAGGACGCGAGCGGTGCCGTGGCGGCGACGTCGGTGACCCCGACGTCCTTCTCGCCCACGGGCTCGGCCGTGACCGCGGTGTCCTTCGTGCCGGGCAGCGCGACGGCCAACCGCTCCGAGTCGATGAGTGTCACCTTCACGTCCTCGGCGAGCGGCGCCCTCGCCCCGCAGGACACGATCACCGTGCACCTGCCCGCCGACGTGGTCCTCAGTCCCGCGACCTCGCAGGTGACCTCGTCGAGCCTCGGGGCGGGCTGCACACTCCCGCTCAACAGCCTCATCTCCTCCAACACCATCACGGCCTACCTCGGCCCCAACTGCTCGCTGGGGGACTCGGCGACGGCCACCCTCACCATCTCGAACGTCCAGAACCCGCCGGCGACCTCCAACGACAGCGCGGCCTCGTACCAGGTCGCCACCTCCGAGGACCCGACCGCGGTCTCGCCCTCGTCGGCGCCGGTCTTCCAGCCGTCGGGCTCAACGGTCTCGAGCGTGGGGGTCTCGCCCGGGAACACTTTCCCGAACTCCACCTCCTCGTGGGCCGTGGGGTTCACCACGTCGGCCCAGGGCAACCTCGTCGCGGGTGACACCGTGAGCGTCGAGTACCCGAACGCCCTAACGCTCGCCTCGCCCCCCCAGGTCACCTTCGGCGGGGGTTTCTCCTGCGCCGGGACGGCGGTGACCGCGGTCGTGACGACGAACGTCGCGTCGGGTGAGAACGAGTTCACCGTCACCCTGCCCTCGGGGTGCACGCTCGGCGCGGCCGGGACGAGCGCGCAGGCCACGATCTCGCTCACGATCACCAGCCCGGGCGCCCAGACGCTCGCGGCGTCGAGCTTCGAGGTGTGGACCTCGGAGGACCCGACGCCGGCGCCGGCCGGCAGCGGCGTCGTCATCGCGCTGCCCAGCGCGACCTTCGGGCTCTCGGTCACCGACGCGACCTCGGGCACGTCGACCTACACCTACGGCGACTCGATCACCCTGACCGTCGCCGACACGGTCGACAGCCCGGCGCCCACCGGCACCGGGGCGATCATGTACTCGACCGACGGCGGGGTCACCTGGGTGTCGCCCCCGGCGTGCTCGGGGCTCACGCTGTCGTCGGGGTCGATGCACTGCACGACGACGGAGCTGCCGGCCGGTCCCCTCGAGATCGCCTACGGCTACTCCGGTGACGGCAACTACGCGCCGGTGCTCGGGGCGCCCACGGTCGTGGGGGCCCCCTTCGTCGACCCGGCCACGCTGACCATGACGATCGGCGACACGACCGACCCGGTCGGGACGGCCTACGCGCCGAACGTGATCCTCAGCGGGCTCAAGAACGGGGACCAGGCGTTGGTGACCGCCTTCACGCTGACCTTCGCCGGGATCACCGGGACGACGTACGGCTCCTCGACCACGCCGCCGACCG
>NCBE01000102.1 GCA_002255565.1 Actinobacteria bacterium 21-73-9 | reverse complement strand
GACCACCCGGCTCGGCTCGCGTCCCCCGAGCGCGGCGGCGACCGCCGGCGCGCGAAGCGCGGCGGCGACGGCCTCGGCCTCGTCAATGGTCGGGGCGACCTCGAGGCGGGCGCGGACCTTGCCGTTCACCTGGACGACCATCGTCACGGTCTCTTCGACCAGCAGCGCCGGGTCGGCCTGGGGCCAGCGCTGGGCGTGGACGCTCGCGCGCTCGGGGTGACGCTCCTCCCAGAGCTCGGCCGTGACGTGGGGGGCGATGGGCGCGAGCAGGAGGACCATCGTCTCGAGCGCCTCGTCGAGGGTGGCCCGGTCGATCCCCTGGCCCGAGCGGGCCCGGCGCGAGAGGGCGTTGTAGAGCTCCATGAGCGCCGCCACGGCCGTGTTATAGCTCCACCGGTCGAAGTCCCGGGTGACCCGGTCGATGGTGCGGTGCACGAGCCGGCGCAGCTCGGAGTCGACCTCGTCGACGCCGTCGTGGAAGGTCACGTCCTCGTAGTGCCACAGCCGCCAGACGCGGTCGAAGAAGCGGGCGCAGCCCTCGATGACCTCCTCGGTCTGGGCGTCCCAGTCGAAGTCGTCGGCCGGCGGGCCGACGAAGAGGTGGAAGAGGCGCAGCCCGTCGGCGCCCACGGTCGAGAAGTAGGGCTCGGGGGTGACGAGGTTGCCCTTGGACTTGGACATCTTGGTCCCGCCGAGACGGATCATCCCCTGGGTGAAGAGGCGCTGGAAGGGCTCGCGGGCGACCCCGGGCGCCCACCCCAGGTCGACGAGGGCCTTGGTGTAGAAGCGCGCGTACATCAGGTGCAAGATCGCGTGCTCGATCCCGCCGATGTAGAAGTCGACCGGCATCCACCTCGCCACGGCCGCCGGGTCGAAGGCCCGGTCGGGGGTGAAGGGGTCGGCGAAGCGCAGGAAGTACCACGAGGAGTCGGTGAAGGTGTCCATCGTGTCGGTCTCGCGCCGGGCCGGCCCCCCGCAGATCGGACACGTCGTGTGGAGGAACCCCGGGTGGGTCGCGAGGGGGCTCTGGCCGGAGCGGTCCATCACGACGTCGTCGGGGGCCAGCACGGGCAGCTGGTCGAAGGGCACCGGGACGACGCCGTCGCGCTCGCAGTAGACGACGGGGATCGGACAGCCCCAGAAGCGCTGGCGCGAGACGAGCCAGTCGCGCAGGCGGTACTTCACGGTGCGCACGCCGTTGGCCTCGCGCTCGAGGAAGTCGGCGGCGCGCACCTTGGCGGCCGCCGTGTCGAGGCCGTCGAGGAACCCCGAGTTGATGTGCACGCCGTCGCCGGTGTAGGGCCCCTCCCCGACGCCCTCGGGCGGGGCGACCGTGCGCACGACCGGCAGGTCGTGGACGAGGGCGAAGTCGTAGTCGCGCTGGTCCTCCCCGGGGACGGCCATGATCGCGCCGGTGCCGTAGTTGACGAGCACGTAGTCCGCGACGTAGACCGGCACGCTCTCGCCGGTGAAGGGGTTGGTGACGAAGCTTCCGGTGAAGGCGCCGCGCTTGTCGAGCCCGACGCCCTCCTCGGAGGAGGAGGTGCGCTCGATCTCGTTGGTGACCGCGGCCCGCTCGACGACCTCGGCGACGGCCGCGCGCTGGGCCTCAGACGTGAGCGTCTCGACCAGGGGGTGCTCGGGGGCGAGGACGGCGTAGGTGACCCCGAAGCCCGTGTCGGGCCGGGTCGTGAAGACCCGGAGCGCGAGGTCGTCACGTCCTTCGACGGGCAGGTCGAACTCGACGCCCTCGCTGCGCCCGATCCAGTTGCGCTGCATGGTCTTCACCCGCTCGGGCCAGCCCAGGCCGTCGAGGTCGTCGAGGAGCTCCTCGGCGTAGTCGGTGATCTTGAAGTACCACTGCTCGAGCAGACGGCGAACGACCGTGTCGCCCGAGCGCTCGCAGGTGCCGTCGGCGAGGACCTGCTCGTTCGCGAGCACCGTCAAGCACCCGGGGCACCAGTTGACCGGACCGTCGGCCCGGTAGGCGAGGCCGGCCTCGAAGAGGGCGAGGAAGATCGCCTGGCTCCAGCGGATGTACTCGGGGTCGTGGCTGCGCACCTCACGGCGCCAGTCGTAGACGGCGCCCATGCGCACGACCGAGCTCTTCAGCTCTTTGATGCGCGCCTCGGTGAAGACCCGGGGGTGGCTGCCGTCCTTGATCGCGGCGTTCTCGGCCGGCAGGCCGAAGGAGTCGAAGCCGAACGGCGAGAGCACGGCCTTGCCCAACATCGTCTGGTAGCGGACCAGGACGTCACCGAAGGTGTAGTTGCGGATGTGGCCCTGGTGAGCGGCCCCCGAGGGGTAGGGGTACATGCACAGGGCGTAGTAGCGCTCGCGGGGGTCGTCGTTGTCGACCTCGTAGGTCCCCTCGTCGAGCCACCGGGCCTGCCACTTGGTCTCGACGGCGGTAACGTCGAAGGGCCTGTTCATTGGAACATTCTAAGTAGCCGCCCAGTGTCGCCGCGACGAGGAGGACCATGCCCGAGCCGACCTACGTCCTGGTGCCCGGCGCCTACCACGCGGCGTGGAGCTGGCGGCTCGTCGGCGAGGAGCTCGAGCGCCGGGGGGTCGCCTGGGTCGCGGTCGACCTGCCGAGCGCGACGACCGGGGCTCACCCCGAGACCTACCTGCGCGACGACGCGGCCGAGGTCGTGGCCTCGGCGGCCGGCCTCGGACCGGTCGTCCTCGTCGGGCACAGCTACGGCGGGGCCGTCATCACCGAGGCCGCGCCGGACCTCGCGGACCTGGTGGGCCTCGTCTACGTCGCGGCCCTCCTCCCCGAGCCCGGGGAGAGCGCCTATGAGTGCGTGCGCCGGGTCCCGGCGCGCACCCTCCTCGACGAGGCGACCCGCCACGAGGACGGCGTCCTCTCGCTCGATCCCGCGCGAGCCCGCGACGCCCTCTACGCCGACTGCGACGAGGCGATCGCCGAGTGGGCCCTCGCCAACCTCTCGACCCAGACCCTCGCGAGCTTCCGCAGCCCGCGCACGGCCCCCCCGACCACGGTGCCCTCGACCTACGTGGTCTGCACCCTCGACGCGGCGATCGACCCCCTGCTCCAAGAGCTCCTGGCGGCGAGGTGCGACGAGGTGGTCGTCCTCGAGAGCGGCCACTGCCCGATGCTCTCGCGCGTCGGCACCCTCGTCGAGGCGATCCTCGCCGCCCCGACGGGCGGGCCCTCGTCGTGACGACGCGACGAGGGCCGCGGGGGCCGCTCGACGAGGAGCGCCTCGCCGCCTTCCTCCTCGACTTCCCCGAGACGACCCAGGTGAACCCCTTCGGTCCCGGGGTCGACGTCTACACGGTCGCGGGCAAGGTGTTCGCCCTGCTCTCGGGCGACCCGACGACGCCGTCGATCTCGCTCAAGTGCGACCCCGCGCGCGCCCTCGCCCTGCGCGCCACGTACCCGGCCGTGACGGCCGGGTACCACCTCAACAAGGCTCACTGGAACACGGTGCGCCTGGACGGCACCGTGCCCGACGACGAGCTCCTCGCCATGGTCGAGCACTCCTTCGACCGGGTCGTGGCCGGGCTCCCCCGAGCCGTCCGGACCCGTCTCGAGCAAGGGCCCCGCCCGACGCCCTAGCGACGCTCGTGGGCGGGCCCCGCCGCGCGAGGGGCGACGGTAAGGTGGCCGGCGATGGCCGGCCCGGACGACTCGTACGACCTCGCCCTGGCCGCCGCGACGCTGCGCTCCAACGCCCCCGACGTCCACGCCCTGGTGAAGGCGCTCTGTGCCCAGCTGGGCGACACGCTCGGCGACCGGCTGCGCACCGAGCGCGCGGGCGGGCGCCTGCGCCGCTCCGAGGAGATCACCGCGCTGCACATCACGCTCGGCGCTGACGCCTTCGACGCGGTCGTCGAGGGCTCCACGCTGCGCTGTGGCGTCGCGCACACCTCGGGTGGGATCCGCATCCGCACCGAGACCCTCGACACCGACGCGTGGCTGGTGCGCCTGCTCGGCGCCCTCAACGACGAGGCCGCCCACAGCGAGAGCACGCGGCGGGCCCTGGAGAACATCGTCATCGGAGGACCCTCGTGAGCGACGCACCCAACGACCTGCCCGAAGCGACCGGGCACCGCCTCGAGGAGCTGGAGAAGGGCCTGTTCACCTCGGACCTCTCGGTGAACGAGTTCCTCTTGATCAAAGAGATCGGCTTCCATCCGGTGGGCTTCGTGATGGGCTCGTCGATCTACCACACCGGGATCCAGACCCGCAAGTGGAGCCAGAGCCAGGAGCTCACCAAGCTCACCGAGGCGATGTACAACGCCCGCGAGCTCGCCATGACCCGCATGGAGGAGGAGGCGGCCGAGCTCGGCGCCGACGGCGTGGTGGGTGTGCGCCTCGACGTCAACTACTACGAGTGGGGCAAGGACGCCGCCGAGTTCATCGCGGTGGGCACCGCCGTCAAGGCCGAGGACGGGGTCTCGCGGCGCAACGCGCTCGGCAAGCCCTTCACCTCGGACCTCTCGGGCCAGGACTTCTGGACGCTGCACTCGACGGGCTACGCCCCCCAGGGGCTCGTCATGGGCACCTGCGTGTACCACATCGCCCACCGCGGGCTCGGCCAGACCCTCAGCACCACGGGCCAGAACGTCGAGCTGCCGAACTTCACCCAGGCCCTCTACGAGGCGCGCGAGCTCGCCATGACCCGCATGCAGGACGAGGCGACCCGTCTCGGCGCGTCGGGCATCGTGGGCGTGCGCCTCGAGGAGAAGTCCCACCAGTGGGGCTCGCACACCATCGAGTTCCTGGCCCTGGGCACCGCCGTCACCAAGGGCGCCGACCCGGTCGACCTCGCCACGCCGGTCACGATCATCTCGCTCGACCACTGATGGCGCCCTCGAGCGACCTCCCCGAGGCGGCGAGCCGGCGCCTCGCCGAGGGATCGTTCTCCTCGGGACTGAGCGTCGCCGACTTCGCGGCCTGCCTCTCGATGGGCCTCGAGCCGCTCGGGCTCGTCCAGGGGTTCTGCGCGATGCAGTGGGGCACCTACGGCGGCGGGATCCTCGCCGGGGCGATGGCCCCGCCCGCGGTCGCCGCGGGCGGCTACGCCGAGGTGTACCAGTGCCCGCACGGGTTCGTCTCCGGCGAGCACCGGGCCTGGGGCCAGAACTACGAGCAGACCTGGATCGAGGCGGCCTGGCGGACCGGCTTTTCGAGCGCGCTCTCGCGCATGGTCGAAGAGGCGACCACCCTGGACGCCCACGGTGTCGTGGGCGTCGTCGACACCGAGACGCCCCTCGTCGAGGCCGGGATCGCCGAGTTCCACCTGCGCGGCACGGCCGTGCGGGTAGAGGGCGCGCCGGCCCCTACGGGGAGCCCGTGGACGACGTTCCTCGCCGGCCAGCGCCTCGCCAAGGTCTTCGAGGCCGGCTACGCGCCGCTCGGGGCCGTCGCGTCGACCTCCTCGGTGCGGGTCTGGGCTAACTGCGTGACCGAGTACGCCCTCGAGGGCACCGGGGGCGTCTGGTCCGGCGGCGGCCAGGTCGCCGAGGTCGACCAGGTCGTGCGCGCCCACGGGGTGGCCCGCGAGCTGGCGCGCTCGCGCGTGCGCTCCGACCTCCACGGCGACGCCCTGCACGGCGCCGACCTCTACGTGCTCACCCGCGAGCACGGTCCCGGCGACCTCGAGATCCAGGTGCGCCTGAAGGGCAACCGGGTCCGCCGGGTCGCCCCCTTCTCCCCCCTGCCCGTCCCCCAGCTCACGGTCGCCCTCTCGTGAGCGCCACCCCCGAGGCGCCCGACCTCAAGGCCGTGGTGCGCCGCGCGCTCGCCGCCCTCGAGGCGCCCGGGACCGAGTCGGCGCCGACGACCTCGGACCTATCGATCGACGAGGAGCTCGCCCTGCACTCGATCGGCTGGGAGCCGGTCGAGCTCGTGAGCGGCGTCTCGCTCGTCTCGATCCCGGTCGGCTGGTGGAACTGGGGCCAGGGCGAGATCACGGCCGCGGCCGAGGCCCACCGGCACGCCTTCGCCAACGCCATCACCCGACTCCACCGCGAGGCGGCGAGGGCCGGGGGCCACGGCGTCGTGGGCGTGCGCATCGAGCGCGCGGTGCACCCCACCCACGTCGAGGTCGCCCTCGTCGGCAGCGCGGTGAGGCCGGTGGGGGCCTCGCTCGCCGGGTGGGAGACGGTGGGGCTGTGCGTCGGGGCGAGCTTCGTCTTCGCCCCGCGCCGCTCGGTGGGCGCCGTCCTCGGCCAGCAGACCCAGAACGTGGAGCTGACCAACTTCACCGAGGCGATGTACGCGGCCCGCGAGACGGCCATGACCCGGATGCAAGACGGCGCGCTCGCCCTCGGCGGCACCGGGGTCGTCGGGGTCACGGTCGAGGAGGGCCCCATGGGCTTCGCGAGCCACGCGGTCGGCTTCGTCGCGATCGGCACGGTGGTGCGCCCCGGTCCGACCGGTCACCAGCGGGTCGCCCCGATCACCGTCGTGAGCCTCGACGACGCGGCCGTCTCCTTCGACGCCCGCACCCTCGAATGAGGGCACGCCGGTTCCGCGCGACCTCGACGATGTGTCTCCCGGCTAGGTTCGAATCCCAGCGCGCGAACCCGAGGGGTGGACCACGACGACCGGCGTGACGACGACGGATCCACGGCGCGCCCGCGACGCCGTCGTCGACCCCTACAAGGGCAAGTGGTCGACGCTGTCGAACACGACCCTCGGGATGCTCATGGCCTCGATCGACGCGTCGATCGTGCTCATCTCACTGCCGGACATCTTCAGGGGCATCCAGCTCAACCCGCTGCTGCCCGGCAACACCGGGTACTTCTTGTGGATGCTGATGGGCTACATGCTGGTGACCGCGGTGCTCGTCGTCAGCTTCGGGCGACTGGGCGACATCTTCGGACGCGTGCGCATGTACAACCTGGGCTTCGCGCTCTTCACGATCTTCTCGGTGATGCTCTCGGTCACCTGGATGCACGGCTCCGCGGCGGCCGTCTACATGATCGTCATGCGCGTCTTCCAGGGCGTCGGCGGCGCGTTCCTCATGGCGAACTCGGCGGCCATCCTCACCGACGCGTTCCCGCCGACTCAGCGCGGCCTGGCGCTCGGCACCAACATGGTGGCCGCGATCGCCGGCTCGTTCATCGGCCTGGTGCTCGGCGGGCTGCTCGGGCCGATCGACTGGCGCTGGGTGTTCTTGATCTCGGTGCCGGTGGGGGTCCTCGGCACGGTCTGGGGGATCATCAACCTCAAGGACAACGGCGTGCGCCGGGCGGCCCGGATCGACTGGATCGGCAACTCGATCTTCGCCCTCGGGCTCATCGCGCTGCTCGTGGGCATCGTCTACGGCATCGAGCCCTACGGTGGGCACCCCATGGGCTGGACGAGCCCGTTCGTGCTCGCCGCCCTCCTCGGGGGCGCGGCGCTGCTCGTGCTCTTCGTCTGGGTCGAGACCCGGGTCGAGGCGCCGATGTTCAACGTCCAGCTCTTCAAGATCCGCCCCTTCGCCGCGGGCAACGCGGCCAGCCTCTTCGCCTCGCTCGGCCGGGGCGGGCTGATGTTCATCCTGGTCATCTGGCTCCAGGGCATCTGGCTGCCCGAGCACGGCTACAGCTTCGCGCGCACGCCCCTGTGGGCCGGGATCTTCATGCTGCCCCTCACGGCGGGGTTCCTCATCGCCGGGCCCGTCTCGGGGTACCTGTCGGACCACTTCGGCTCTCGGCCCTTCGCCGTCGGCGGCATGGTCACCGCGGCCGTCAGCTTCTTCTTGATGGAGCTGTTGCCGATCGACTTCTCCTACGTCTGGTTCGGGCTGATCCTCTTCACCAACGGCCTCGCCATGGGCCTGTTCGCCTCGCCCAACCGGGCCGCGGTGATGAACTCCCTGCCGCCCGAGCAACGCGGCCAGGGCGCGGGCATGGGCGCCGTCTCGATGAACTCGGCCATGGTGCTCTCGATCGGGATCTTCTTCACCCTCATCATCGTGGGGCTCGCCGGCTCGCTGCCCCAGGCCCTCGTCGCCGGGCTCACCGCCCACGGGGTTCCCCCGGCCGCCGCCCACCAGGTGGCCAACCTGCCGCCGACCTCCTCGGTCTTCGGGGCGTTCCTCGGCTACAACCCCGTCGTGAGCCTGCTCGGCCCGTCCGGGGTGCTGGCGCACCTCACCCACGCCGAGCGCGTCTACCTGACCGGACGGTCGTTCTTCCCGAGGCTCATCTCCGCGCCCTTCAAACACGGTCTGCACGAGGCCATCGACTTCGCCGTGGCCTGCTGTGTGCTCGCGGCGGTGGCCTCGATGATGCTGGGCAAGCAGTACATCAACACGGCCGGGCCGACGGCTCTCGCCGCGAGCGAGGACTCCCTGCCCGTCGCGCCCTACGCCGGGGTCGTCGCGCCGGTCGAGCTGGCCGGCGAACCGGCGAGCGACTGAGCCGGGTCGCGCCCGGGCCGCCGGCGCGACGCCGGCCGTCGGCGAGCTAGGACGCCGGCGCCCCGGCGCGGAAGTACACCGCGGGCGTGATGCCCGTCTCGCGCTTGAAGGCGGCGACGAACGCGCTCGATGACTCGTAACCGACCCGGCGCGCGACGCGGGCGACGGGCTCGCGCGCGGCCAGGTCCTCCATCGCGAGGTGCAGGCGCAGCATCGTGCGCCACCGGCCGAACGGCAGGCCCGTGTCGGCGAGGAAGGCCCGCGCGAGCGTGCGGCCGCTCGCGCCCACCTCGTCGCCCCATTCGGCCAGCGAGCGGCCGTCGGCCGGGTCCTTCGCCAGCCCCTCCGCGACGCGCCGGGCCCTCTCTTCGACCGGCATGCGCACCGAGAACGAGACCGTCGGGGCCGGCTCGAGCAGGTCGACCAGCACGTGCTCGGCGCGCTCGCGCCGTCCCGGGTCGAGGCCCTCGCCCTGGAGGTAGCGGAGGATCTCGGCCATCAGCGGGCCGGCCGTCACGGGCGTGCACTCGGTCCAGGTGATTGCGCACGAGCCGGGGCGCACGTAGGCGGTGCGCATCGTGGCGACGCCCTCTGAGAGGGTCTCGTGGCGCACCCCCACGGGGATCCACAGGGCGCGCGTCGGGGGCAGGACCCACGCCGCGGTGGCGCTGCGCACGGTGAGCACCCCGGTGGCCGCCCAGGCCAGCTGGTGGTCGTCGTGGGTGTGCCAGTCGAATACGGTGCCCGCGGGCATCGGGAACGTGCACACCGCCATCGACGCGTCCGTCGCGACGAGCCCGTCGTCACCTTGTCCGTCTCGCGACATCAGTCGTCACTCTACGGTCTTGGAATCGGCCCGTCGCGTTCGTACGTTGGATGCGTGAACGAGAACCACGCGCAGTTGTGCCCGAGCCCCGAGTGGGCGGCCCTCATCCACGACGAGGTCCTGCCCGCCCTCGTCGCGCTCGCCGACCTCGGCGAGGAGATGCTCGAGCTCGGGCCCGGCCCCGGCGCCGCGACCGACTGGTTGCGCCACCGGGTGGGGCACCTGGTCGCGCTCGAGAGCGACCCCGTCGCGGCGGCGCGGTTGCGCGAGCGCCTCGGCTCCACCAACGTCGAGGTGCTGACCGGCGACGCCATCGACACCGCGCTGGCCGCGGAGTCCTTCGACGCCGTGGGCGCCTTCACGATGCTGCACCACGTCGCGACCTTCGAGGGCCAGCAGCGCGTCCTCGCCGAGGCCTACCGGGTGCTGCGCCCTGGTGGGGCGTTCCTCGGCTCGGACAGTCTCGCGAGCGACGGGCTGCACCACTTCCACGAGGGCGACACCTACAACCCGGTCGAGCCGTCCTCGTTCCTCGTGCGGCTCCGGGCCGCCGGCTTTCGCCGGGTCACCGTGATGGTCGGCGACGACCTGCGCTTCGTCGCGCACAAGGCGCGACGCGACGACGTCTCCCACCCCGAGTCCACCACCCTCAAGGAGTGAATGATGACCCTGCCCTACCTCGAGCCGCTCGTTCCGCGCACGCCCGGCGGGCGCGTCATCCCCGAGCCCCCGCGCCGGGGCGAGCCGGGGGGCGACCCCTGCGGGATCTGCACCGGCCAGGCGACCGCCCCGGTCTGGTCCAACGAACACTGGTCGCTCCATCCCCCGGTGGGCGGCAGCCTGAGGGGCGCGGTGTGGCTCGCCGCGCGCGAGCACCTCGACTCGTTCAAGGACCTGTCACCCGAGGCCGGCGCGGACTTCGTCAAGGTGGTGGCCAACGTCGAGCGGGGCATCTTGTCCCTGGGCGACGTCGGTCGCGTCCACCTGTACCGCTGGGGCGACGGTGGATCGCACTTCCACGTGTGGCTGATCCCCCGTCCCCTCGGGATGCTCGAGGCGAACGGCATGATGCTCCCCTTGTGGGAGGACGTCCTGCCCAACCTCACCGACGACGAACTGCGCGAGGCCGCCGAAGTCGTCGCCCGACAGATGGAGTCCTGAGCGGCCGGGCGCGATGTCGCCGGTCGCGCGAGCGCCCCATGAGGGGCCCGACGAGCCTCCGGCGAGGGTCGTGAGCGCGGGCGGCGGGACCAGCCGGGTGACCCGGGTCCCCATGGAGGAGGCGACGCCCTCGGCCAGGCGCCCGCGTCGCTCGCCGGGTGGGAGACGGTGGGGCTGTGCGTCGGGGCGAGCTTCGTCTTCGCCCCGCGCCGCTCGGTGGGCGCCGTCCTCGGCCAGCAGACCCAG
>NCBE01000168.1 GCA_002255565.1 Actinobacteria bacterium 21-73-9 | reverse complement strand
CCCGGCCGAGGTCGCGCTACTCGAAGTGCTGCGGGACTGGGACGGCCTCGTCGAGGTTCCCCCCGCCGACGCCGTCGCGCGGATCGCTCGGCTCGCCAACGACGGCACGGTCCGTCTCGACCGGGTCGCCCGGGCGTCGGAGACCGAGCCGCCCCGGGTCCGCGAACGCCTGCGCCGCCTCCTCGCCGCCCTCGGACGGCCGGAGATTTCCGACGTCGTCCGCCCGGCGCGCAGCCGGTCCGTCCACCGCGACCTGGCATTGGCCGGCTGAGGCGGTGGCCCGCTTCGCTGACCTGGTCGAGTTCGCCCCGACGCTCGACGCCGCCGCCGAGCGGCTCGGGGTCAGCCCCACCGCGGTCGAGAAGGACTACTGGGTCAGCCAGGTTCTCCGTGTGCTCGGCCGTGACTTCGGCGGTGACTTCATCTTCAAAGGCGGCACCAGCCTTTCCAAGGGCTACCGGCTGGTGGAGCGATTCTCCGAAGACATCGACGTCCTCGTCCTGCCGGGAGAGCGGGGGCGTGGGACGACCGACAGGCTCATGAAGGCCATGGCCGACGCATCGGCCACCGGTGTCGGCGGCTCGGCGACTGGGGTCGGAGGAGGCGAGACCGGCCGGCACCGCTCCTACGAGATCGCCTACCCCGCCACCCGAGCGCCGACCGCGCTCATCCGCACCAGCGTGCTCCTCGAGATGGGTGTCCGGGGCGGACCCCATCCCCACGCGCCCGTGCCGATCAGCTCCCTCCTCGGCGATGTGCTCGAGGCCGCCGGGACCGATCTCGGCGAGTTCGACGACCTGAAGCCGTTCGAGGTCGCTGTCCTTCACCCGGGACGCACGCTCCTCGAGAAGCTCGTCCTCATCCACGCCCTGGCCCAGCAGCTCGACGCCAGCACCGATACGTCGATCGACCGGCGCAGCGGCCGGCACTTCTACGACGTCTACCAGCTCTTGGGGGACCGACGGGTGCTCGACCTGCTCGCCGATCGAGACCAGAGCGAACAGGTGATGCGCAGCGTCGAGGAGATCAACCGGGCCTTCTTCGGAGGCGACGGCATCGAGGTTCACCCGGCGGGCGGCTTCGCCAGCTGCCCGGCATTCGATCCGACCAGCGGTATCTCGACCCGGCTCCGAGCCGCCTACGAGTCCACCATGCCCGAGCTGTACTTCGGCGCCGGACCGCTTCCTACCTGGGACGAGATCTGCGGCCGTGTCACCGAGCAGCACACGCTGCTGTGAGCAGGCCTGACCCGGCGGCATGAGAAAGGATTGCAGCGGAGGAACATGCGACCCGGAGCTGATGCCGAGCCGCCGGTATCACCGTAAGAAGGCCCGATCCAGCTGCGCGGCCTTGCTTTCCGGGCCCAGCGGAGGTCTCATCGCCACCGGCAGGCGACCAGGAAGGAGACGACCGTGTGGCGAGTCGCGATCTACGCCAGGGAGGCGCCCGGGCGCGCCGGGCAGGCGAGGCTTGACCGGCAGGTGGCCAGCCTCGCGGCGCAGGTAGCCCGCCAGCCGGGGTGGTGCCACGTTGCCACCTACGCGGACCAGGGCGCGGGCGCTGTCCGGCCGGGCCTGTCCCGAATGCTGGCCGACGCGCGGAGCTACTTCGACCTGGTGGTGGCCGACGGGTACGGACGCCTGTCGCCGGACCACCGTGAGCTGCAGGCACTTCTGGCCCAGCTGGGCGGCACGGGGGTGCAGGTCGTGGTCCTTCGGCCCGCCGCGGGTCGACGCTTCGCCCGTCTCGTGGCCAACCTGGCGCTCGCCGACCTCGTCGGCGCGGCCGCACGCTGACGCTGCGGGCGGCCCACAGCGGGCTACCTGGCGGCGAGAACGGCAATCAGCGCACCGAGCCACAGACACGGTCCCGCCGGGATGGCGGAGGTCCGGCCCGGGCGGCGACCGGGGCGCCAGACCAGGAGGGCGACCAGGGCGATGACCCAGCCGAGGATCACCCCGGTG
>NCBE01000101.1 GCA_002255565.1 Actinobacteria bacterium 21-73-9 | reverse complement strand
CCCCCGCCACAACACCCGCTCGGCCATCAAGCAGGTCGCCTCCGGACGCTTCGGAGTGACGAGTCGCTTCCTCGTCAACGCCGACGACATCCAGATCAAGATGGCCCAGGGCGCCAAGCCCGGCGAGGGGGGCCAGCTGCCTGGCTCCAAGGTCTACCCCTGGATCGCCCGCACCCGTCACTCGACCCCGGGGGTCGGGCTCATCTCGCCCCCGCCGCACCACGACATCTACTCGATCGAGGACCTGGCCCAGCTGATCTACGACCTCAAATCGGCCAACGACGAGGCGCGCATCCACGTCAAGCTCGTGAGCGAGCAGGGCGTGGGCACCATCGCGGCCGGCGTCGCCAAGGCCCACGCGGACGTCATCTTGATCTCCGGGCACGACGGGGGAACCGGGGCGGCACCCCTGACCTCGCTCAAGCACGCCGGGACACCCTGGGAGCTCGGCCTCGCCGAGGCCCACCAGACGCTCGCGGCGAACGGCCTGCGCAGCCGCGTCGTGCTGCAGGCCGACGGCCAGCTGAAGACCGGCCGCGACGTCGTCGTCGCCGCCCTGCTCGGCGCCGAGGAGTTCGGCTTCGCCACCGCCCCGCTCGTCGTCTCGGGGTGCGTGATGATGCGGGTCTGCCACCTCGACACCTGCCCGGTGGGCATCGCGACCCAGAACCCGGTCCTGCGCGAGCGCTTCACCGGTCGGCCCGAGTTCGTCGAGACCTTCTTTGAGTTCATCGCCGAGGAGGTGCGCGAGTACCTGGCCTCGCTGGGCGCGCGTACCCTCGACGAGCTGATCGGCGACGTCTCGCGGCTGCGCGCGCTGGCCCCGGCCGACCCCACCGTCGACCTCGACCTCTCGGCGCTGCTCGTCCCGGTCGACCCCGAACAGCGCCGTCAGAGCCACAAGCAGGACCACGGCCTCGACGGCGCCCTCGACTGGCGCTTCCTCTCGGCGGCGGTGGATGCCGCCCTCTCGGGCACGCCACTGCGCCTCGCGCTCGAGGTGCGCAACGTCGACCGGGCCGTGGGCACCCTCACCGGCAGCGCCCTCACGCGCGCGCTCGGCGCCCGGGCCCTCGACGACGACCACGTCGTGATCGAGCTCACCGGCTCGGCCGGCCAGAGCCTCGGGGCGTTCGTGCCGCGAGGGCTGACGCTGCGACTCACCGGCGACGCCAACGACTACGTCGCCAAGGGCCTCTCGGGCGGGCGGGTCGTCGTGCGCCCCGACCCGCGCGCCCCCTTCGCCGCGGAGACCAACGTCATCGCCGGCAACGTGATCGCCTACGGCGCCACCGCCGGCGAGGTCTTCGTGCGCGGGGTGGTGGGCGAGCGCCTCGGCGTGCGCAACTCCGGGGCGACCATCGTCGTCGAGGGCACCGGGGACCACGCCTGCGAGTACATGACCGGCGGGGTCGTGGTGATCCTCGGCCCGACGGGCCGCAACCTCGCGGCCGGCATGTCCGGCGGCACGCTCTACCTCTACGACCCCGAGGGCACGATCCACGACCACCTCGCCGCCGGGGTCTACGAGCTCGACCCGCTCGAGGCCGACGACGACGCCCTCGTGCTCGCCCTGCTCGAGCGCTACCGCGACGAGACCGGCTCGACCCTCGCGGCGGGCCTGGTGGCCGAGTGGCGTCGGACCCGCCTCGCCTTCGTGCGGGTCGAGACCTCGGAGTACCAACGGGCCCGCGACGGAGCGCGCAGTGGGTAGCCCCACCGGCTTCCTCGAGCACCCCCGTCAGGGACCGCGCGCCCGGCCCATCCCGGTGCGCGTGCGCGACTGGCACGAGGTCTACGAGCCCCAGAGCGACGAGGAGGTCTCGACCCAGGCCTCGCGCTGCATGGACTGCGGCATCCCCTTCTGCACCCAGGGCTGCCCGCTGGGCAACCGGATCCCGGTCTTCAACGACGGCGCCTACCGAGCCGACTGGGCCCGCGCGGCCGAGCAGCTCTTCGCGACCAACAACTTCCCCGAGTTCACCGGACGGCTCTGCCCGGCGCCGTGCGAGTCGGCCTGCGTGCTCGGCATCGGCGACGACCCGGTGACCATCGAGCGCGTCGAGTACGAGGTCGCCGAGCACGCCTTCGCCCGGGGCCTGCCCGTGGCGACGACCCCCCGGGCCGAGACGGGACGGCGCGTCGTCGTGGTCGGCTCGGGCCCGGCCGGGCTCGCCGCGGCCGCCCAGCTGCGCGCCGCTGGTCACGCGGTCGAGGTGCTCGAGCGCGCCGACGCGCCCGGGGGCCTCCTGCGCTACGGCATCCCCGAGTTCAAGCTCGAAAAGCGCGTGCTCGAGCGCCGTCTCGAGGTGATGCGCGCGGCCGGGATCGTCTTCACCTGCGGGGTCGAGGTCGGCGCTCGGGGCCCGAGCCTGGCGGCGGTGGCCCACGGCGCCGACGCGGTGGTGCTCGCCCTGGGCTCGACCCGGCCCCGACTCATCGAGGTGCCCGGGAGCGAGCTGGCGGGGGTGGAGACGGCCATGGCCTACCTCGAGACGGCGGGTCGGGCCCTCGCCGGGGGCGCCCCGTCGCCCCTCGACGCCGCGGGCCGCCACGTGGTGATCCTGGGCGGGGGCGATACCGGCGCCGACTGCCTCGGCACGGCGCACCGCCAGGGCGCGGCCTCCGTCACCCAGGTCGAGATCATGGACCGTCCGCCCGACGAGCGGCCGGCCGACCAGCCCTGGCCGACGATGCCGCGGATCTTCAAGACGACCTCGGCCCACGCCGAGGGCGGGGAGCGGCGCTTCTCGACCGAGACCCTCGCCTTCCTCGGCGAGGGGCGGGTGCACGCCCTGCGCGCCCGCGACCACCTCACGGGCGAGGTCTTCGAGATGCCCGCCGACCTCGTCGTGATCGCGGCCGGCTTCGTCGGGCCCGAGCTCGACGGGCTGGGTCTCGCCGCTCCCGAGCTCACGACCGAGCGCGCGACGCTCCGGGTCGGCGACGACTGGCGCGTGCCGGTGGCCGGGACGACGCCGGTGTTCGCCTGCGGGGACGCCGTGCGCGGTCAGAGCCTGATCGTCTGGGCCATCGCCGAGGGCCGCTCGGCCGCGGCGGCCGTGGACCGCCACCTGCGCGGCGCCGCGACGTCCCTGGCGGCGCCCGTCGAGCCCTACGCCGCGAGCTGGTAGGGAGCCCGGGGCCGCTCGGTACTATCGAGGCGAAGGGGGAAGCGATGAAGAGCACGATGCAGGAGGCGCCGCTGCTGATCAGCGGCATCATCCGACACGGGGAGTACCTCTACGCCGACAAGAAGATCCTCACGGTCACGCCCGAGGGCGTCGACGAGGGGACCTTCTTCGAGGTCTCCAAGCGGGCCGAGCGCCTCGCGGCCGCCCTGGTGCGCCTCGGCGTGGGCCCGGGGGACCGGGTGGGCACCTTCATGTGGAACAACCAGACCCACGTCGAGGCCTACCTGGCGGTGCCCTCGATGGGCGCGGTGCTCCACACCCTCAACATCCGTCTCTTCCCCGACCAGCTCGCCTTCGTCATCAACCACGCGGCCGACAAGGTCGTCATCGTCGACGCGTCCCTCGCCCCGCTGTTCGCCAAGATCCGCGACCAGATCCCCACCGTGGAGACGGTCATCCTCAACGGGCCCGAGCCCACCGGCGTGCTGGGCGAGACCCTCGACTACGCGACGCTCCTCGCCGCCGAGCAGCCCGGCTACGCCTGGCCCGAGCTCGACGAGCGCGACGCCGCGATCATGTGCTACACCTCGGGCACCACCGGTAACCCCAAGGGCGTTATCTACAGCCACCGCTCCATCTGGCTGCACTCGCTCGCCTCGATGACGGCGAACTCGATCGGCCTGTGCGAGCGTGACCGGTGCCTCACCATCGTGCCCATGTTCCACGTCAACGCCTGGGGGAGCGTCTACACGGCCTTCTTCGGCGGGGTCGAGCTGATCCTGCCCCAGATGTTCCTCCAGGGCGGGCCGCTGATCAAGATGTGCCGCGAGCTGCGTCCGACGATCTCGCTCGCGGTGCCGAGCGTCTGGAACGACGTGCTGCGGGTGGCCGAGACCGAGCCCGACGTCGACTTCTCGAGCCTGCGGGGGATCCTCATGGGCGGCTCGGCCGTGCCCCGTCACATGATCGAGCAGTTCCGCGACCGTTACGGCATTGACGTCGTCCAGGGCTGGGGGATGACCGAGACGAGCCCGCTCGCGGCCGTGGCCATCCCGCCGTCGGGCACCCCGCGCGAGCAGGAGATCGACTACCGGGTGAAGTCGGGCCGGGTCGTGGCCGGGGTCGAGATGCGCATCACCGGTGACGACGGCACGGTGCTGGCGCGCGACGGCAAGACGGTCGGCGAGTTCGAGATCCGCGGACCGTGGATCACCGGCTCGTACTTCGGGGTCGACGACCCCGAGAAGTTCCACGACGGCTGGCTGCGCACCGGGGACATCGGGACCCTCGACGCCGAGGGGTTCATGGTGGTGACCGACAGGACCAAGGACGTCATCAAGTCGGGCGGGGAGTGGATCAGCTCGGTCGAGCTCGAGTCGACGGTCATGGCCCACCCCGACGTCTTCGAGGCCGTCGTGGTGGCCGTGCCCGACGAGAAGTGGCAGGAGCGCCCGCTGTGCTGCGTCGTGCGCCAGCCGGGCTCGACCGTCTCGGCCGTGGACCTCAAGGCGTTCCTCGCCGAGCGGGTCGCCAAGTGGTGGCTGCCCGAGCGGTGGGCCTTCGTCGAGTCGGTCCCCAAGACGAGCGTCGGGAAGTTCGACAAGAAGGTGCTGCGGGCCCAGTTCGCCGAGGGTGACCTCGACGTCGAGGTCGTTCCCTAGTGGGTCCCTTCGACGAGCTGGCCGACGACCTGGCAGCCCTCGAGGCGCGCGTGAACGACGCGATCTTCGACGCCGTGCGCCATCAGATGCGCGACGGCGACGAGGTGGGCGCCCGCGACGCCGAGCGCGAGCTCGCCCGGGTCCGCCGCCACCTGGCCAAGGCGATCGCGATCCTTCGTCGACACGAGGTCGCCGAGGACTAGTCCGCCGGCGCTGTCTCGACCCAGCGGTTGACCTCGTCGATCACCGTGCGCAGCGCCACGTAGCTGCGCCCGTCGAAGGCGAACGCCAGCGTGCCGTCGGGCTCGACGTGCAGGCCCTCGCCCCGGTCGAACTGGGGCACGAGCGCCTTGAGGCGCGTCAGCTGGTCGGGGCCCGGGGGGCGGCGCAGGTGCACCGTGGCGCGCGGGCCGTCGATGGAGAACCCCTCGTAGTTGGCGTAGAAGCGGTCGATCTCGGCGAGGGCCTCGGCGACGCCCCGGGCCGGGCGCACCAGGTTCAGGTCGACCGCCGAGACGTAGCCCCCCTCGATGAGGGTGTGGTCGACGAAGTCGCGCCACTCCTCCCAGTAGGTCCCGTCGACCGTGTCGAGCAGCACCACCGGCGCCGGGGTGGTCTTGCCGGTGTCGAGAAGGGTGATGATCTCGAAGAGCTCGTCCATCGTCCCGAGCCCCCCGGGCAGGATCACGAAGGCGATCGAGGAGCGCGTGAGGGCGACCTTGCGGGTGAAGAAGTAGCGCATGGTCACGAGCATCGTCGCCACGTCGATGAAGGGGTTGGGGCTCTGCTCGAAGGGCAGGTCGATGTTGACCCCGATGGTCGCGTCGCGCCCGCCCCCGCGCGCCGCCGCCTCCATGATCCCCGGGCCCCCGCCCGAGACGACGATCCAGCCGCGCGCGGCCATCACCCGAGCCAGCTCGGCCGCCAGCTCGTAGTGGGGGTGGCCCGGCGGGGTCCTCGCCGAGCCGAAGACGGTCAGCTTGGGCCGATCCGAGAACCGGTCGAAGAGGAGGAAGGCCTCGAGGAGCTCGTCGATCGCCCGGACCGCGACGCGCAGGTCCTTGGTGTTGGTGTCGGACTCGGCCACCGCCACCGCCCGGGCCAGCAGCTCGCGCACGAGGGCCCGCCGCTCGGCCGAGAGCGCCGTGTCGGCGTTGACGACCTCGGTCAGCCGCTCGGCCAGGCTCATCGGGCGAGGATCTGGTACGCCGTCGTTCGTTGGACGAGGGTGCGCCCGAGCGGCGCGACGAGGTCGGCGAAGCCGGCCGGGTCCATCTCCTGGCCGTGGGTCGCGCCGGCCGCGCGCGAGATGTTCTCGTCCATCAGGGTCCCGCCGAGGTCGTTGGCCCCCGCGGCCAGGATCCGCCGTACGCCCTCCACACCCATCTTGACCCAGCTGACCTGGATGTTGTTGATGAGGGTGGCGTAGTGCAGGCGGCCCACGGCGTGCATCAAGACGGCCTCGCGGAATGTCGGTCCGCGCCGCGCCCGGCCCCTCAAGAACAGGGGGA
>NCBE01000100.1 GCA_002255565.1 Actinobacteria bacterium 21-73-9 | reverse complement strand
GCAGGCCCAGGCCGAGGCCGAGGAGAAGGCGCGCGAGCTCACGACCCAGGCCCAAGAGCGCGCCCGCGAGATCGTCGCCGAGGCCCGCAGCCGGGCCGAGGACGAGGTCAACCGCCTCAACGGGCTCAAGCAGCGCCTCGGTGAGGACGTCGAGCGGCTCCGTCGCCAGCTCGACGATCAGCGCACGCGCATCTCGGGGGTCCTGAGCGAGTTCACCCACTGGGTCGCGGCGACCTTCAGCGACGACGCGGCCTCCGCGTCCGCCCCGGCCCCCGCGCGCCCGGCCCCGGCTCCCGCGCGCGAGGCGCCTCCCGCACGCGAGGAGGCCGTCGCGCCGGTGACCGAGGCGGTCCCCTCGGTGCCCCCGCGCGCGGTGCCCCCGCGCCCCAGCCAGACGCCGCCACCGGCCCCCGCGCCGTCGGGTCACCCACCGACCATCGGCCAGATGCTGCGCATGGACCAAGGGCGCGACGAGGCGTAGCCCTCGCCCCTGGCTGGTAGGGTCTCCGCTCACCCGTCACGGTAGAGGAGTGGAGATGGCCGCGAGCGCGAAGACCACGTCCAAGACAGCGTCGAAGAAGGCCCCGGCGAAGAAGTCGGCCAAGGCCCCCGCCAAGGCCCCGGCGAAGAAGGCGTCCAAGGCCCCCGCCAAGGCCCCGGTCGCGAAGCCGACCACCCACAAAGAGCGCGAGGCCAAGGCCAAGGCCGCCGCCGCCAACGCCAAGGCCGCCAAGGAGCGCGAGGCCAAGGCCCGGGCGGCCCAGAAGGAGCGCGAGGCCAAGGCCAAGGCCGCCGCCGCCGCCAAGGCCAAGGCCGCCAAGGAGCGCGAGGCCAAGGCCCGGGCGGCCCAGAAGGAGCGCGAGGCCAAGGCCAAGGCCGTCGCCGCCGCCCACGCGAAGGCCGCCAAGGAGCGCGAGGCCAAGGCCCGGGCCGCCCAGAAGGAGCGCGAGGCCAAGGCCAAGGTGGCGGCCCGGGCCCGCGAGGCCGCGCGCAAGGCCCGCGAGAAGGCGGCCGTCGAGGCCAAGCGCCAGCGCGAGATCGAGGCGAAGAAGAGGGCGGTCGAGGCCGAGCGTCTGCGCAAGCTGCGCGAGTTCGAGCGGCGCGAGGCCGACGAGCGCAAGCGCCAAGAGCGTCGAGAGGCCGAGGAGCGCCGGCGTCAGGAGGCCCTGGAGCGCAAGATGCACTCCAAGCCCTACGCGGACGACGTCGCCTTCCTCGAGGAGCTGCGCGCGCTGCTCGCCGAGACCCGGGCGTCGACCATGCACCAGATCGACATCGCTGAGAGCGAGGCGAACGAGATGCTCGTCGACCGCGAGCGACTCGAGTACGACGACGAGGACGGCACCGGGGCGGCGTCGGACATCCAGCGCGACCAGCTGAAGGAGTTCGCGGTGACCCTGCGCACCAAGGTCGACGAGATCGACGTGGCCCTCGCCCGCGTGGCCGACGGCAGCTACGGGCGCTGCGACGGCTGCTACGAGCCGATCAGCCAGGCCCGCCTGCGCGCGCAGCTGCCGGTGTTCACCTGCGTCTCGTGCCGCGCCGCCGTCTAGGGGCCCCCGGCACGCTCAACCTCGGGGTGGTCGCGGTGGCGCTCGGCGTGACCGCGCTCGACGCGCTCACCAAGGCGTGGGCCCGCCACGCGCTCGCCCAGCGCCCCGTCCACCTGGTGGGCCCGCTCTGGCTCCGTCTCCACTACAACACCGGGGTCTCGTTCTCGGTCGCGAGCTCCGGGCCCCTCGTGGTGACCGTGGTCACCGCCCTCGTGGCGGTGGCCGTGGTGGTGGTGGGCCTGCGCGCGCGGCGCGGATGGCCCACGGTGGGCTTCGGGCTGCTCATCGGCGGGGGAGTGGCCAACCTCGTCGACCGGCTCGCCGCCACGCCGCACGCCGTGACCGACTTCGTCGCCGTCTCGAGCTTCCCCGTCTTTAACGTGGCCGACGCGGCGATCACCGTCGGCTTCGTCGTGCTGGCGGTGGTGGCCCTGCGCGGCGGGACCCTGGCGGCCCGATGACCACCGAGCGGCTGGACCTGCGCGTCCCCGACGGGCTGGCCGGCGAACGGGTCGACCGCGTCGTGGCGACCCTGGCCGAGCGCTCCCGGGCCGAGGTGCGCACCGTGCTCGAGGCGGGGGGCGTGCGCCTCGACGGCGCGACGGTGACCCGCGGCTCGACGCCGGTGGCCTCCGGCCAGCGCCTCGAGGTCGACCTGCCGGCGCGCGACGACGGGACGGTCGCGCCCGATCCCGGCGTCGAGGTCACGGTGGTGCTCGAGGACCCCGACTTCGTCGTGGTGGACAAGGCGCCCGAGGTCGTCGTCCACCCCGGCGCCGGCCAGCGCGAGGGCACCCTGGTCGCGGGGCTGCTCGCGCGCTACCCCGAGATCGCCGCGCTCGCCGACCCGGGCGAGCGGGTGCGTCCGGGCATCGTCCACCGCCTCGACAAGGGCACCTCGGGGCTGCTCGTCGTGGCGCGCAGCGCGCGTGGGCTGGCGTCGCTGCGCGAGCAGATGGCCGGGCGCGCGGTGTCGCGGATCTATTCGGCCTTCGTCCAGGGACACGTCGCCGAGGACCGCGGGGTGGTGGACGCGCCCATCGGCCGCTCGGCCCGCCAGCCGACCGCGATGGCCGTGCGCGAGGACGGGCGCCCCGCGCGCACCCGCTACCACGTGCGACGTCGCTACGACGCCCCGTACCCGGTGACCGAGCTCGAGGTCGAGCTCGAGACGGGGCGGACCCACCAGATCCGGGTCCACCTGGCCTCGATCGGTCACCCGGTCGTGAACGACCCTCGCTACGGCCACCGGCGAGACGGGCGCCTCGCCGAGGGGCGCGTCGCCCTGCACGCGAGCGCGTTGTCCTTCACCCACCCGCGCACCGGCGAGCCGGTGCGGGTCACCCGCGACCTTCCCGCCGACCTCGCGGCGCTGCGCGGAGGGACCTCGGGCTAGGCGACCTCGTGGGCCGCCACGACCGAGGCGTCCTGGCGCAGCAGGGCCAGGGCCTCGTCCTCGGCGCGGCGCACCCGGCGCACCCCGATGTCCATCTTGGCGGCGGTCGCCTGCAGCGACAGCGGTGTGGCGCCGTTGAGGCCGAAGCGCAGCGTGAGGACCTCGCGCTGGAGGTCGCTCAGCTGGTCGAGGGCTCCGTGGATCTGGTCATTGATCATCGAGGTCTCGACGCCCCCCACCCAGTCCTCCGGGCTCGGGGCGACGAGGTCGCCCAGGGTGGTGGCCGAGTCGGCCGACGCCGGCTGGTCGAGGCTGGCGGTCACCCCGGCGAGGCCCTTGAGGTTGTCGCGCTCGGCCTTGGTCATGCCGGTCGCCTCGGTGAGCTCGTCGTCGGTGGGACGTCGGCCGAAGGTCGAGGTGAGCTCGGCCGTCGTCGCCTCGAGCCGCTGGAGCTGCTCGCCGACCTCGAGGGGGATGCGGATGGTGCGCCCGTGCTGCTGGACGGCGCGCTGGAGGGCCTGGCGGATCCACCAGGTCGCGTAGGTCGAGAACTTGAAGCCGCGCTCCCAGTCGAACTTCTCGACGGCGCGCAACAGGCCAAAGACGCCCTCTTGGACGAGGTCGACCATCTCGACGCCGCGGTCCTGGTAGCGACGGGCCCAGTGCAGGACGAGGCGGAGGTTGGCCGCCACCATCTGCTTCTTGGCCTCCTCGTCACCGGCGGTGACCCGCTTGGCCAGCTCGACCTGTTCGTCGTAGTTGGGCATGGGGTAGCGGTCGAGGTCGCGCATCAACAGGCCGAGCATGTCGGTGGTGTTGACGGCCGAGCGGCGGGGGGTGGTGCTCACGGCGACTCCTTGCTTAGGGGGGCCAATAGTGCGGCGTCTCAGGGAGGGCATTTCTCCTATGAGCGCATTACTAATGTACCACGGGTCCGACCCCGCACGCAAGGATCAGGCGGTGTGGGTGCGCGCGACGGGCCGTCCGCCGCGGGCCTGGTCGACCATGTCGGCCAGGGTGTAGCTCGCCAGGTGCTCGCGCATGTGGTTTCCCACGTCGGCCCAGACCTCGAGCAGGACGCACTGGCCCTCGTGGTCGCACGCCCCGTTGCGGTGGGGCTCGCCGAAGTCCCCGGCGTTGATCGGCCCGTCGACGGCCGCGACGATCTCGGCCAGGGTGACGGCGTTCGCCGGGCGGGCCAGCACGTAGCCTCCGCCCACGCCGCGCTTGGAGCGCACCAGCCCCGTGCCCTTGAGGCTGAGCAGGATCTGCTCTAGGTAGGGCTGGGGCAGCCCGGTGCGCTCGGCCAGGTCGCGGACCGAGGTGGGTGAGCCGTCGTCGCGCAGGGCCAGGCTCAACAGGGCCCGACTGGCGTAGTCGCCGCGGGTGGACACCCTCACGGCTCCATGCTACCGGGGCTCCCCGGGGCGCCGGATGTGTCCGAAGGTCCCGAACTCTGGCACACTGGCCCGGTGAGCGACGCCGAATCTCCCCAGAGCCCGACGAGCGAGGCGGTCGGTCCCGACGCGGTCCTGCCCCCGGGCGAGGAGCCCGCGACCCCCGAGGCGGACGGGCCGACCGACTACATCAGCCAGCCGGCCAAGGTCATGCGCATCGGTTCGATGGTCAAGACCCTCCTCGACGAGGCCCGCGCCGCGCCCCTCGACGAGGCCGGCCGGACGCGGTTGCGCGAGATCTACCAGACCTCGGTCGACGAGCTCTCCGAGGCGCTCTCGCCGGACCTGCGCACCGAGCTCGCGCGCATGACCCTGCCCTTCGCGAACGAGATCCCCTCGGAGTCCGAGCTGCGCGTGGCCCAGGCCCAACTCGTCGGATGGCTCGAGGGCCTCTTCCACGGGATCCAGGCCTCCCTCTTCGCCCAGCAGGCGGCCGCCGCGGCCCAGCTCGAGAAGATGCGCGACCGGGCCCTCCCGCCGGGCGCCGACGCCCGGGCGGGGACGTACCTGTAGGGGGCTAACCTTCGAATCCCATCGGTGTAGTTTGCGCAGGAGAGGAGGTCGCCGGTGCCCGACGGGTTCGTCCACCTGCACAACCACACCGAGTACTCGATGCTCGACGGCGCGGCGCGTATCGAGGAGCTCGTGCTCGCGGCCAAGGCCGACGGCCAACGGGCGCTCGCGATCACCGACCACGGCAACCTCTACGGCCTCATCGACTTCTACCAGACGTGCCGCACGCACGGGATCACGCCGGTGCTCGGCCTCGAGGCGTACATGTCGGCCACGAGCCGCTTCGACCGGCCGGCGCGACGGGGCCGCATCGACGACACCGGCGGCGAGACCGAGGGCGGCCAGAAGCTCTACCACCACCTGACGCTGCTCGCGATGACCAACGAGGGCTACCGCAACCTGCGCGAGCTCTCGTCCCGCGCCTTCCTCGAGGGCTACTACTACAAGCCCCGCGTCGACTGGGAGCTGCTCGAGCGCCACGCCGGGGGACTGGTGGCGACCTCGGGCTGCCTGGGCGGGGTCGTCTTGCAGGCTCTGCTCCAGGACGACTACGGGCGGGCCCGCGAGCTGGGCGGACGGCTCCAGGAGATCTTCGGGCGCGAGGACTTCTTCATCGAGCTCCAGGACCACGGTCAGCCCGAGCAGCGGCGCACCAACCCACGGCTCGTCGAGCTCGCCCGCGACCTCGGGGCCCCGCTGCTCGCGACCAACGACCTGCACTACGTGCGCCCGGGCGACGCCGAGATGCACGACGCGCTGCTGTGCATCGGCACGGGCGCACGGGTCGCGGACCCGGACCGGTTCCGCTTCGCGAGCGACCAGCACTACCTCAAGTCCGCGGCCGAGATGCGCCGGCTCTTCAGCGACCTGCCCGAGGCGTGCGACAACACGCTGCTCGTCGCCGAACGCGCCGAGGTCACGATCGACTTCGACAACGACGCGCTGCCGGAGTTCCCGCTGCCCGAGGGCTACCTCGGCCTCTCGCACAAAGACGGCGCCGCGCGCTACCTGCGCGACCTCGCCTACCAGGGGGCCCACGAGCGCTACGGCCGAGACCTCTCCGACGCGGTGCGCGAGCGCCTGGACTACGAGCTCTCGGTGATCGGGGACATGGGCTTCGCCGACTACTTCCTCGTCGTCTGGGACCTCATCCGCCACGCCCGCGAGAGCCGGATCCGCGTCGGGCCGGGCCGGGGCTCGGCCGCCGGGTGCTGCGTGGCGTACTGCCTGCGCATCGTCGACATCGACCCCATCGCCAACGGCCTGATCTTCGAGCGGTTCTTGAACCCGGGGCGAAAGCAGATGCCCGACATCGACATGGACTTCGACGAGCGCTTCCGCGGCGACATGATCCGCTACGCGGCCGAGCGCTACGGCCCCGACCACGTCGCCCAGATCATCACCTTCTCGACGATCAAGGCGCGCGCCGCCGTGCGTGACTCGGCGCGCGTGCTGGGCTACCCGCCCCAGCTCGGCGACAAGATCGCCAAGGCCATGCCCCCGCTCGTGATGGGCCAGGACCTGCCCCTCGAGGCGTGCTTCACCCCGACCCCGGGCTACGAGGGTCGCTTCGCC
>NCBE01000099.1 GCA_002255565.1 Actinobacteria bacterium 21-73-9 | reverse complement strand
TGCCGTGGAACCTCTGGATGATCCCCACGACCTCGGGGTCGCGGACCTGGGAGGGCCGGGTCGCGAGGAGGGTCCCACTCGGACCCGTCACCAAGATCTGGCGATCCGTTGAGCGGGCGTAGGCGTGGGCGAAGCGCCGAGCTCGGGCGGCGTTGCCGTCCCCGAGTTCCTCGGAGAGGACCGAAGACACCGAGCGCGAGTCCCGCTGGAGTGAGGCGAGGATTGTCCCCCTCTCCCTGGCGTCGAGCGTGAACCCGACGGGGATGACGAGCAGGACGATCGCTACGACCGCGACGACGACGAAGCCGAGGAGGAGGCGGCGCCTCATCGGGGGACACTGAGCCGGAAGCCGACGCCGCGGACCGTCTCGATGGCGACTGCGTCACCGAGCTTCTTGCGCAGGGCCGCGACGTGGACGTCGATCATCTTGGTCGAGCCGAACCAGTTGGCCCCCCACACCGCGTCGAGAAGTTCGTGGCGTGTGATGACGCCCCCCGGATCACGGGCGAGGAACTCGACTATGCCGTATTCCTTGGGGGTGCAGGTGACTTCGGCGCCATCGACGCGCACGACGCGGGCCCGCCGGTCAACCTCCAGGGCCCCGACGCGTTGTACGGCCGTGCCGGCGTCGCGCGCGCCCGCGCGGCGCAGAACTGCGTTCATGCGCGCGACGAGCTCGCGCACACCGAAGGGCTTGACCACGTAGTCGTCCGCGCCCAGGTCCAGTCCGGCCACCCGGTCCTCCTCGGTGCCCCGGGCCGTGACGATGATCACCGGGGCGGATGACACCTCGCGCAGGCGGGCGAGGAGCTCCACGCCGTCGCGGTCGGGCAGGCCCAGGTCTAGTAGGACCACGTCGACCGGAAGCGCGTTGAGGGCGTCGGCGGCGGTGCCCGCCGTGACCGGCGAGAACCCTTCTCGCTCGAGCGCCCGGTGCAGGGCCGAGGCGATGGCCCTGTCGTCTTCGACTACCAGCACGCGCACAGGCCAATTCTGGCCGGGCGCGGGCGCGGCCAGCCAGCAGCCGTCGTCGGGTCACGTCGAGACGGAGGTCCCTACCTCGCGGTAGGGGACCGCCCCGAGGGCGGGAGCGTGATAGGAGTGGCGACGTTACGGGGCGGGGTCGTGCGGCTCGTCGCGGTGGCGACGCTCGTCGTCGCCCTCGCCGAGGTGGTCCCGGAGTCCGCCGGCGCCGCGGCCAGAACCACGACGATGGTCGCCGTTTCGACGGGCCCGGTCCAGCGTTCGGGGCTCGGGGACCGACGGTGCGGGCCCCCAGCGCCGGTTGGCCGCTCTGCCCCTTCTGGTTGGACCGGCACGGCGTCTTCGGCGACGCGAACCGACAGGCCGTCTCCGCGCTGCAGAAGGCGGCGGACCCCGTCCCCGACGGCGTCGTCGGCCCGGCGTCGTCGGCCCGGAGTCGTGGCGCGCGCTCGCGCGTGGCGTGAGGGCGCCCTTCCGCCCGATTGCGGGAACGGCGATCGAGATCGACCTCGAGCGGCACCTCCCGCTCATCGCGCGCGGACGAACCCTCCGCGAGGCGATCAACACTTCGACCGGGAGAGGGTACGCGAACAGCCAGAGTGGTGTGAGCGGGGCGGCCCGGACGCCCCCCCGGGGGGCGCTTCACGAGCTATCGCCAGGTGGACGGGTTCGGCGTGAGTCCCTTGGGCGAGCCGTGGCGATCCCAGCACCTCGTCGGGGGTGCCGCCATCCACGGGTCGTGGTCGGTGCCCGCGACCCCCGTGTCCCACGGCTGCGCGCGCCTCTTCATTGAGGCGATGGACTGGGTCTGGGCAACGAACCAGATGCCCCTCGTCCGGCTCGTCCTTGTCTACTGAGATCCAGTGAGGCGAGGGCCGGCCCCTGCGTCGTCACGCGGGCCCATTCGCGTCACTGAATCGGATCCCGCTGGTGGCGGACTCGGAGCCGTCGGCTCCGATGAGGTAGGCGTCGTAGCCGTCGATCGAGGCGACGATGTCGAGGACGGCGTCGCCGCCGACCGCCACGGCCGTCGCGAGAGCGTCGGCGAGGGTGAGGCTCGGCCCGGTCACCGTGGCCGAGGCCGGAGGGGGACCGGGGCGCCCGATCGGGTCGAAGAGGTGCCGGCCGCGCTCGTACTCGCCCGAGGTCGCGACCGCCCGCTCGACCTCGAGGACGGCGGCGAGGGCGTCGGCGCGCCACGGGTGGCGGATGCCGACCCGCCAGGGGCCGCCCTGGGGCGGCTCGCCGTGACAGGCGATGTCGCCCCCGCCGTTCACCATGGCTGAGGAGACCCCGGCGTTCACCAGCACGGCCAGGGCGCGCTCGAGGGACCAGCCCTTGACGAGTCCGGTCGGGTCGACGCCCCCGGGCATCGCGTACGCGTCGAACCACCCCTGCGAGAGGGTGCCGGCCGCCACGCACAGGTCGAGGACCTCGGCGACCTCGGCGGGGGCGTCCTCGAGGCGCAGCTCACCGCGGCGTAGCCGGCTCATCGGGCTCTCGGGCTTCCACGTGCTGAACGTGGCGTCGTCGTGACGCAGTGACGCCGTGGCCTCGGCCAGCGCCGCCGCGAGGTCGGACTCGGTCAGCGCCGACGCATGGACGTGGAACGAGACGACGGTGCCCATCACCTCCACGGTGTGCACGGTCGCGGCCATCGGCACCCGGGCCCGGCCGGCTACTTCTTGTGCAGCTTGTCGAGGGCGGACTGGAGCGAGTAGATGTACGCCTCGCTGGTGTAGGTCGCCCCGGAGAACCCGTTGACCCGTGCGCTCTGGGCGGACAGGACCTCGTGGCGCAGGAGGGGGATGACCTGCTGGGCGATCTGCTGGGAGTAGGACTCGGCCGTCTGGAGCCCGACGGTGGCGACGTGGGTGATCGTCGAGCCGTTGAGCGTGACCCGCACCGCCAGCTTGCCGTAGCCGTACTGGTAGGTGTTCCCGAGGGCGCTCCTCACGCCGGTCGGGGGACTCCCCGAGCCGCTCGCGGGGGTCGTCCCCGGGTTGGACGCCGGGGTCGAGGTCGAGCCCGGCGGAGGGGTCGCGGGCGGGTTGGACGCCGGGGCGGCGCTGTGCAGCAGCGGCGCGCGCGAGCCGCCCACGTTGAAGCCGAGGACGCCGGCGAGGCCGCCGACGGCCGCCACGATCGTGATCGCGGCCCGCTTCATCGTCCGACTCCGACGCGGGGGCCCGACGCCCTCGACCCGGTGCGCGAGGGGGCGCGCCGCGGGGACGCCGCCCTCACGTCCAGCGCTCTCACGTGGGGATCACATTGCATAGACATCGGCGTGCACCGCCTCCTGGGGCACCTTGAGGAGGGCCAGCAAGCGCGTCACGCTCATCACGAAGCTCTCCGAGCCCGAGACGTAGGTGTCGCGCTTCTTCAGGTCCCCGATCAGCTCGGCGAGGTGCTCGACGGGCTGGGCGGTCCGGGGACCGACGATCTCGTGGAGACGCCCACCGTGCCACTTGACGAGCTCGGCGATCTCCTCGCGCAGGATGAGCTCCTCCTCGCTCGAGGCGCGCAGCACCACGACCGGTCGGGTCCCCTTGGGCAGGTCCTCGAGGAGGGAGCGGACCGAGGTGACCCCGATCCCCCCGGCGATGAGGGCGACCTTGCGGGTGCGCAGGGCGTGGGTGGTGAAGGTGCCGTAGGGACCCTCGAGGGCGACCCGGGTGCCCACGGGCAGGCGCGCGAGCGCGGTGGTGAAGTCGCCCACGCACTTCACGGTCAGTCGCAGGTAGGGGGGCTGGGGTCGGGCCGAGATCGAGAAGGGGTGGGCCTGCCACCACATCCCTCGCGCGAGGAAGCGCCACTCGAAGAACTGCCCGCCCGACACGGCCAGGCGCTCGAGGTGGCGGCCCCGCAGGATCACGGTCACGACACCGGGCCCCTCGGGGCGGATCTCCTCGATGACGAGGCCGTGGCGGATCGAGCGGACGATCGGGAGCCCCACGCGGTAGGTGAGGACGAGCCCGGCGGTCGCGGCCCAGGCGACCGACCAGACGAGCTGGGTCATCGGGTGGCCGACGAAGGAGGGGCCGAGCACGATCTCGTGGGCGAAGGCGAGGGCCAGGGCCAGGTACATGAAGAGGTGGAGCCCCCACCAGTTCTCGCGCTTGATCCGCCGACGGATCGGGTAGAGGGAGGCGATCGAGACGGCGACCATGAGCACGAAGCCGGCCGTGGCGATCCCCATGTCCGGGAAGCCGTTCACCAGGGGGCCGATCTCGTGCAGGATCCCCGTGCGCGCGGCCTGCGCGTAGCCGATCGTCAGGATCACCACGTGGGCGATGATGAGCGAGATGGGCCACGGCGCGAGTCGCCGGTGCCAGCGCAAGAGGGTGTCCTGGCCGAGGACCCGCTCGACGAAGGGGATCCGGCTGATGAGCAGCACCATGACGAGGGCCAGGTAGGTCCCGGCCAGCCCCGTAACGTTGCCGAGGAAGAGCGCGACGCCCCCGGGCGCGGCCAGCTGCTGGTGGCTGGTGGCCGTGAGGGCGATCCCCACCGAGAGGCCGAAGCCCACCGCGACCGCCGCGAGGGCGAGGTCGACGAGGAGGGGTCGAGGGGCCGGCGAGCGCGGCGTGCTCGCGGCAGCCCTCGGGGCCTCGCCGGGCCCGTCGGGACCCAGGGTGAGCAGTCCCCCCGGGCGGGGGGGCGCGGACGTGGGCTTCGCGGTCACGTCGTAAGCGTGCTCGGCCAAACTAAGGGCGACATGAAGGCCCGATAAGCCTTGTGACAACGCTGCCCACCCCGCGCCCGGCGGCCGACGACCATGGCGGATGTTACGCTTGAAACGACGAGGGCCGCCGCGTCCGGCGGGTGTCGTGGGACGGGCCTTAGCGGATGCTTATGTTCGACTGGGAGACTTCGCGGGTGCACTTCTCACGGCGGAGCCCCGGCGAGACGCCCGCCACGGCGTGGCGCTCCGCGCGGAGGCACCCTTCCCACCCGCTCACCCTGAGAGGCTCACGATGAGTACCGACCCCCACGCCCCCGAGTCGCCCGAGTCCGCCTCGGGCCGGTCCCGCCTGAAGACGGCCGTCGCGATCCGGACCCAGGCGAAGAAGTGGGGCCGGCGCGCCGAGACCTGGGACCGCCACAACGACGCCGGCATGGCGAAGGTGGCGGCCGCCGCGATCGAGCGCTGCACCCTGCGCGAGGGCATGGACTGCGTGGACCTGGGTTGTGGCACCGGGCGCCTGGCCCTGGTGCTCGCCCAGAGGGGCGCGAACGTGCTCGGGGTCGACGTGAGCCCGGCGATGATCGAGAAGATGGGGGCCCGCGCCCGGGCCGAGGGGCTCACGAGCGTGCGGGGGGTGGCGACGCCGATCGAGCGCTTGACCCTGGCTCCCCAGAGCGTGGACCTCGTGACGACCAACTACGCGCTGCACCACCTCGTCGACGCCGACAAGGCCAAGGTCGTCGCCGCGGCCTTCGAGTGGCTGCGGCCGGGGGGCCAGCTGGTGATCGCCGACATGATGTTCGGCCGGGGCGCGACCACGCGCGATCGAGAGATCATCGCGAGCAAGGTGCGCTCGATGGCCAAGCGGGGCCTGCCCGGCTACTGGCGGATCCTGAAGAACGTGGGCCGGTTCATGCTGCGACTGCACGAGCGGCCGATCTCCACCGAGGCGTGGGTCCGGCTCTACGAGGAGGCCGGATTCACCGACGTGCGGGTGACCGTGGTCGTGGCCGAGGCCGCGGTCGTGAGCGGGGTCAAGCCCGGCGCCTAGCGGACTGATCGGGTTCTCGCCGGCCCGGTGAGCTCAGCGCGGGGGCGCTCCGGGGCACGCGCCGTTGAGCGGCGCGAGGCGCGCCGAGACGCTCGGCGCGCTCGTGAATCCCGCGAGGCCGGGCACGTTCGCGTCGCTCGCCATGCGGCCGAGCGCCGTCGACGAGCCCTTCAGGTAGGCGTTCAAGAAGTCGACCGTCACGCGTTCGACGACCGCGCGCGCCGGGCCCGCCGGGAGGTACGCGCCGGTGTGGCTCAGGCCGAAGAGCGACAGGTAGTGCTTGGGCGACGGCGCCGCGTCGTAGATCTGGACGCTGCAGGCCGGTGGGTTGATCGTGTCCGCGGTGCCCTGGACGACCAGCAGGGGGACGGCCGTGGGTCGGGCGAAGTACTGGCCCCCGAACGACGTGAGCTCGGCGCCCGAGAGCAGGATCGCGGCGCCGATGCGCGGGTCCGTGCAACAGGTGTTGGCCACCGTGGCGAGGCTCACGTCCCCGCCGTCGGAGTGGCCGATCACGCGCCGAGCGCTGCGGGGCCGCCCCGGCCGCGGGCGCGCCGCCCGAGGGGCCCACCGCCGGGAAGTAGACGGTGGTCGGTAGGAGCCTCACCCCCGCGCCCCGGGGCTCGCGCAGGGTGAGAGAGAGCGTCCCCACCGCGAAGGGGGGTCCGCTGGGCGCGGCGGTCGTGGTCGTGGGGTGTGTCGTCGTGGTCGGGCTGGGCGTCGCCGGCGGGTGGGACCGACTGGCGAGCACGACCGCGACGGTGCCGATCGCGAGCAGGACGACCACGGTGCGAAAGAGCGCGCGCCGTCGCGCGAGCTGGCGTCGGCGACGCGCCCGCTGCGCTACCGAGGGCACGGGTCTGGCGACGTCGGGGAGAGGCGATTCATGCTCCGGCGCGCCCTCGAGATCGTGTCAACTTGGTAGGGTCTCCCCATCATGCAGGCGGGCTGCTCTGTCGCTGGCGTTGTCCATCGTACCGGTCGTCGATGACCGGGGCCGTGCAGATCCGACCGCTCGCCCGCGGTGACCTCGCCGAGGCGTCGGCCCTGCACCGTGAGATCCTCGACATGGAGTTCCTGGTGCGCTGCGGGCCGGGCTTCATGCGCTCCTACTACCGCGCCTGGGTCGAGGCGCCCGGCGCGATCTCACTGGTCGCGCGCGACGAGGGCGGCGCGCTCCTGGGCGTGCTGCTCGGCGCCACCGACCCGGCCACCCACGTGCGCGCGATGGTGCGCCAGGGTGGGGCCCGGCTCGCGGCCCGCCTCGCCCTCCACGCCGCCGGTCACCCGGCGCTCGCGCGGGACTTGGTCGTCACCCGTGGGCGCCGTTACGTGCGCGGCGTGACGCGTCTCGTGGCCTCACGGCTGACTCGCACGCGCGAGTCGCCGGGCGAACCCGGTGGCCCGCGCGTGGGCGAGGTCACCCACGTCCTCGTGCGGGCCGACCGCCAGGGGTCGGGGGTCGGTCGCGCCCTGCTCGACGCCGCGATCGCCGCGGGTCGCTCGGCCGACCTCGACGAGCTGGTTCTCGTCACCCCGCCCGACCTCGCCGCGGGCGGCTTCTACCGGCACCTCGGGTGGCGCGCCGACGGGGAGATGACCAGCCGCAGTGGCGAGGCCTTCGTGCGGTACCGCTACCTCCTGCGCGAGGGCGGCCCCGCCGACGGCGGGAACCCCCC